>CAXDRM010000021.1:0-19095 GCA_963991775.1 uncultured Rickettsiales bacterium
TAGACACTAAAGTAATTTTCAAACTCGATCGGGTGAGGACGATGATTTAGAGCAATCACTTCTGCATTTTTTTGCTCAAGATAAGCATCTAACTGACGATCAGTAAATACTCCAGAAGCAGTTAAAAATTTACGATCTTTATCAAGACTAGCTAAAGCAATCTCAAAAGAATCAGCTACTTGTGATTTTTTAGCTAATTCTGTTTTTGAAAGAGCGTAAAGATCTCTTTCATCCGCATCACCAGGATGAATTTTATTTTGAATACCATCCAGACCTGCAAGTAATAATGCTGAGAAAGCTAGATATGGATTTGCTGTAGAATCAGGAAAACGAGTTTCAATTCTTTTAGCATTAGCACTTGTAACACATGGAATACGAATAGCTGCTGAACGATTTCTTTCAGAATATGCTAAGATGGTTGGTGCTTCAAAACCTGGGACTAATCTTTTATAGCTGTTAGTTGAGGCATTTAAGATTGCGTTAAGTGCTTTAGCATGTTTGATAACACCACCAATATAAAATAAAGCTTGTTCTGAAAGACCTGCATATTTATTCCCAGAGAAAATATTTTTACCATTTTTCCAGATTGATTGATGAACATGCATGCCGTTACCATTGTCATTATATACTGGTTTTGGCATGAAGGTTGCAGTTTTACCATAAGCATGCGCTACATTATGTACTACATATTTATATTTTTGTACGGCATCAGCTACATCTGTCAGATGACTAAATTTAAAACCTAATTCATGTTGAGCAGGTGCAACTTCATGATGATTTAAAATTGCTTCTAGGCCAATTTCCTCAAGAGTTGCAGAGATTTCTTGCCTAATATCAAAGCCTGAATCAATTGGTGGTACAGGAAAATAGCCGCCTTTTAATTTAGGACGATGCGCTAGATTTCCTTCAGCTGTTTCTTTATTGTTATTATTAGGGTGCTCGTTAGAATTTACTTGGTAAGAGCTAGTATAATTACCATTTTCGAAGCGCACATCATCAAAAAGAAAAAATTCTAATTCTGGACCAAAATAAGCAACATCACCAATTTTGGTGCTTTTTAAATATGCTTCAGCCAGTTTAGCAGTATTTCGTGGATCAAGCTCATAACCTTTTTTAGCATGAGGATCAGCAATATCACAAAAAATTATCAAGGTAGGGTAGGGAGTAAAAGGATCAACTGCATAGCTATTTAAATCTGGTTGCAAAAGCATATCGGATTCGTTGATATCCTGCCAGCCCGCGATTGATGAGCCATCAAAAAACACGCCATTTTTTAAAGTATCATTATCAACAAATTTCACATCATAAGTTAAATGTTGCCATTTACCTTTAGTGTCAGTGAAGCGAAAATCCACATATTTAATTTCCGCATCTTTAATGATTTTTTTGATATTTTGTAGAGACATATTGCTAATCTGATTTCAGTTCAGCTGAATTCTATGATTTTATCAAAAAATGTAAATAGAAAATGATATTAGCGTGCAATTACAGTTTTGCTGTTCAGGTTGAAAGCCATTTTGCTTTTTGGCGTATCAGCAGTAATGCCGCGTTTTAACAGAAAGATGCCATATTTCGCAAAGATATTGGCAAATAAATCAGCTGAAAAGCTTTTGCTAAAAGGCAATGCTTCATTAACAAAAATCTGTTGTTCAATAGTAAAACCTAAAGATGTTGCTAATGCTTTAAAATCTTTGATGGTACAAAAATGTATATTTGGCGTGTTATACCATTCATAGCTTAAAGTTTTAGTTACAGGCATTTTACCTTTACAGCTCAAATATAAACGATTTTCAAAATAACCAAAATTTGGCACAGAAACAATAATATATTGTGCAATTCTTTGCAGCTCCTGTAACACTAAATCGGGGTATTTAGTGGCTTGCAGAGTTTGGCTTAAAATTACATAATCACAAGAATTAGCGGGATATGATTTCAGATCATTATCCGCATCACCTTGAATTACAGCCAGGCCTTTTTTGAGAGCGGCAGAAACTAAATTAGTATTAATCTCAATACCGCGAGCTGAAATATGTTTTTCATTTTGTAAAAATTGTAGCAAAGTGCCATCACCGCAACCCACATCTAAAACTTTGCTATTTTCTTTTACCAAACTGGCAATGATATTAAGATCTAAGCGCATAATTGCCCTCTAAAAAACTATTCATTACTGTGGCAAATTCTTGATTTTTAAGCAAGAAGCTGTCATGTCCGCGGTCACTTTTAATTTGGGCAAAGCTTGCTCGGGCGCCAACAAAATTTAGAGCATTTAAAATAGCTTTACTTTCGCTAGTTGGAAACAGCCAATCATCTGAGAAAGAAATAATACAAAATTTTACTTGCTCAGAATTTTTAAATGCTAGGCTAAGATTGCCTTCATTTTCGGCTGCTAAATCAAAATAATCCATAGCGCGCGTAATATATAAATATGAATTCGCATCAAAGCGATCCACAAAGCTCATACCTTGATGATGTAAGTAGCTTTCAATTTGAAAATCGATATTAAAGCCATAAGAAGGACAATTTTTATCTTGTAAATTTCTGCCAAATTTTTCAGCTAAAGCATCTTCAGAAAGATAAGTTACATGTGCAGCCATACGCGCAATAGCTAAGCCTTTCTCTGGAAAGGATTTTTTGTTAATATAATTGCCTTGATGCCAATTTTGGTCGGCCATAATAGCTTGTCTGCCAATTTCATGAAAGGCAATATTTTGTGCAGTATGTTTGGCAGCACTAGCAACAGAAATTACTGAATCAACAGTTTCAGGATATTTTGCTGCCCATTCTAAAGCTAACATGCCACCCATTGAACCTCCAATTAACGCAAAAATCTTTTCGATAGCGAAAAACTCTTCAAGAAATTGTTTTTGTACTTTTACCATATCGCAAATTGTTACTATAGGAAAATCCAGCGCATAGGGTTTTTTAGTATCTGGATTAAGTTCTTTTGGTCCATGGCTACCCATGCAGCCACCTAAAACATTAGCGCAAATCACAAAGAATTTATTAGTATCAATTGCTAAATCTCTACCAATTAAATGTTGCCACCAACCTGGCTTACCAGTAACAGGATGTTTATTTGCAGCATATTGATCAGCTGTGAGCGGGTGGCCCAGCAAAATTACATTTGATTTATCATGGTTAAGCTTGCCATAAGTTTGGTAAGCAACAGGAATATTAGATAGGCTTTCTCCAGAGCTAAGAGTTATAGGCTTTTCTTTAGCAATATAAGCTATTTTGCCAATTTTACATTCTTGATATTTTTTGCCAAAGAAATCCGTTTTTTGCATTCTCTACCAGATTTTTGTAATAAATTGTTCTATAGTACTTTAACTATAATTGTTGTAAATAGTCTAACTGGTTAATTACCGATTTTATTCTATATAAGCCATATTTAATGTCATTAATATTAAATCACGTTACAGACTATGTTAGAGGAGTTAAACAAGATTAGAAAAGAGATTGATAAGATTGATGATAAGTTGCTGGCTTTGTTGCAAGAAAGGCTTGGGCATGTGAATCAGGTTGCAAAAGTTAAAGCAGCAAATCAGTCAGAATTTTCATTTATTAAGCCAGATCGTGAAGCAGACATGATGCGCAGTCTTGCTGCTAGAGGGGGTGAGCTGCCTCGTGCCTTCATTTTGCAAATGTGGCGTTTGATGATTGCGATGTCATTGCAAAAAGAAAAGAACTTTAAAATTCATGCTTTGCGTGCTTCAGAAAAGCTAATTGCTGAAGTTGTTGGTTATTACAGCCTTTACACGGAAATAATCTGGTATGATGATAATCAAGAGATGCTTACTCAGATTATAAAAAACCCGGATGATGTGCTGGTGTTAGATATTAAAACTGAGCTTAATCAAAAATTCTTATTAGATAATCAGGATTATAAAGTTTTCTCTTATCCCAATATCTTTACAGGAGAGCTTACCATGCAAGATATCCCTGATAATTTTTTAGTGGCAAGAATTTTACCAAATAGTTTAAAATTAGAAAAAATCATTGTTGCGATAGCTAAAGATCAGTTAGCTTTGCTACAAAATAAGCATATCAATATTGCTGAATTAACTCATGTTGGCGCTGATTGGCAAATTATTCTGCTTGATGAGCAAGGTTTTTCTGAGCTGAAAACTGCAGCAGATGATATAAAATACGTATTATTAGGCAGTTACGCTTAAAATTTAATTTAAATTAAATCTTGAATTAAGCAAAATTAACATGTAAAAATAGTAGCCTGAATAAAATTTTAAGGTGTCCCTTATGTGTAATAGAATAAAGACTTATTTATTAACTTTACTAACTTTATTAGGTTTGTTTACTACGGCAGGCGTTGCTAAGGCCAGTAATAAGTTTGTTACTATTGGTACAGGAGGAGTTACCGGAGTTTACTATCCAGCAGGAGGCGCAATTTGCAGATTAGTAAACAGAAATCAAAAAAATCACGGCATCAGATGTTCAGTTGAGTCAACAGGTGGTTCAATTTATAATTTAAATGCTCTTGAGCAAGGTAATCTTGATTTAGGAGTTGTTCAATCAGATTGGCAATATCATGCTTATAATGGTACAGGTCCATTTGCAGCTGGTGGTCCAAGAAAAAACCTAAGAACTTTATTCTCACTACACACCGAAGTATTCACTATTGCAGTAAGAGATGATGCGGGCATAAAACGTCTTAATGATTTACCTGGTAAAAGAGTAAATATTGGTAATCCAGGTTCTGGTCAAAGAGCAACTATGGAAGTTATCATGTCGGCTAAAGGTTGGGGTAAAGAAACTTTTAGATTAGCTTCTGAGCTTAAAGCATCTGAGCAACCTCAAGCAGTTTGTGATAATAAAATCGATGCAATGATTTTTGCTTCTGGTCATCCAAATGGTGTGATTCAAGAAGTTACAACTTCATGTAATGCAAAATTAATCAATGTGACTGGTCCTGAAATCGATAAAATCGTTGAAGGAAATAGCTACTATGCTAAAGCTGAAATTCCAGGTGGTATGTATGTTGATAATGATCAAGATATTAAATCATTTGGTGTTAAAGCTACTTTCGTTGCAACTGAAAGCTTAGATGATGATGTTGCTTACGAAATTGTAAAAGCAGTATATGATAATTTTGATAGTTTTAAAACTCTGCACCCTGTATTTCAAACTTTAAATCCTGAAGATCTTATTTACTCTGGAAATACTGCTCCACTTCATGAAGGTGCAAAAAGATATTTCCTAGAAAAAGGATTAATTAAAAACTAGTCACTTTTCATGACTGACGTTCCTAATAAACAAGAGCTGCAAGATTTAGTTCTTGATAGCGATAATGGTGCGAGGAGAGCATCTGGCTTGACTTTAAAGCTTTCTTTAATGGTAGCTTTTTTCTGGTCACTCTTCCAGCTTTGGATAGCTTCGCCATTACCTTTTGCTTTAAATTTCTTTGTAATTGGTCCTACTCAAGCTAGATATATTCACTTAGCTTTTGCTTTTGCTCTAGTATTTCTTAATTATCCAGCAACGCCAAAATCATCAAGAGATAAAGTTCCTTTATTAGATTGGATCTTATTAATCGTCTCAGTTTCTGCAGCTTTATACTTATTAGTATT
Organism: uncultured Rickettsiales bacterium; assembly: GCA_963991775.1. Lineage (GTDB taxonomy): Bacteria > Pseudomonadota > Alphaproteobacteria > Rickettsiales > JABIRX01 > CAXDRM01. The sequence continues at coordinate 5,586 of CAXDRM010000021.1, forward strand.
TTATGAAGAGCTTTCTGCTCGTGCTGGCTTGGCAACTAAAACAGATGTAGCAATCTCAATCTTAGGTATTTTACTACTTTTGGAAGCAACAAGAAGAGCGCTTGGTCCACCTCTTGCTATTATTGCATCACTATTTCTTATCTATACTTATGCAGGCCCGCATATGCCAGAGGTATTAATCCATAAAGGGCATAATCTTAATAAAATTGCTTCACATCAATGGTTAGCAACAGAAGGCGTTTTCGGTATTGCTCTTGGTGTCTCGACTAGTTTTGTTTTCTTATTTGTACTTTTTGGCGCATTGTTAGAAAAAGCTGGGGCAGGAAATTACTTTATTAAAGTAGCATTTGCTTTACTTGGTCACATGAAAGGTGGTCCTGCTAAGGCTGCTGTATTATCTTCTGGTATGACAGGTTTAATTTCAGGTTCATCTATCGCTAATGTAGTGACAACCGGTACTTTTACAGTACCTTTAATGCGAAAAGTAGGATTCTCTCGAGAAAAAGCTGGCTCAGTTGAAGTAGCATCTTCAGTGAATGGTCAAATTATGCCACCAGTAATGGGAGCTGCAGCCTTTTTAATGGTTGAATATATAGGTATTCCTTACATACAAGTTATCAAGCATGCTTTTATTCCAGCAGTAATTTCATATATTGCCTTACTATATATTGTGCATCTTGAGGCATTAAAACATAATATGAAAACTTTGCCAAAAAGACATGAAACAACCTTAAAATCTAGCTTACTTAGATCAGGCATAATTATTACTTCATTAGTGATTGTTTCTAGTATTTGTTATCACCTATTCACCTTTTTACATGATCACTTAAATAAATTGGGTCTGGCAATTATTGGCTTGATGATTGCTGTTGTTTATGTGGCTTTAATTAAATTAAAATCTTCTTTGGCTGATTTAGATGATAATCCGGATAAAGAAATTACTGAATTACCTGAAGTTGGCCCAACAGTTAAAACAGGGTTATATTATTTATTACCAATCGCTGTATTGATCTGGTGTTTGATGGTTGAAAGATTATCACCAGGACTTTCTGCATTTTGGGCAACTTTCTTTATGCTTTTAATCACTATTACCCAAAAACCCCTTGCTGGTTATTTTAGAGGCGAAACTGATTTTAAGCAAAAAGTAAAAACCGGATTTTACGATCTCTATGATGGTTTAGTTACTGGTGCTAAAAATATGGCTGGTATTGGTGTTGCTACAGCAGCGGCTGGAATTATCGTAGGTACAGTTACGCAAACTGGTATTGGTAATAAAATGACCGAGCTAGTTAGCATTATCGCAGGTGATTCAATATTCTTAATGTTAGTATTTACTGCTCTTATCTGCATTATTTTAGGTATGGGTTTACCAACTACCGCAAATTATATTGTGGTTTCAAGTTTAATGTCTGTAGTTGTAGTAGAATTAGGACGCCAAAATGGCCTAACTATTCCAATAGTTGCAGTGCATTTCTTTGTGTTTTATTTTGGTATTATGGCCGATGTGACGCCACCGGTCGGTCTGGCCTCCTTTGCCGCAGCAGCAGTTTCAGGTGGTGATCCAATCAAAACTAGCTTCCAAGCATTTTTATATAGTATGCGTACTATGATTTTACCTTTCTTATTTATCTTTGATAATAAGATGTTACTTATCGGAGTTGAAACTATTTGGGAAGGTATTTTAATCTTTGTTAAATCTACTGCAGCTATTTTAATTTTTACCGCAGGTACACAAGGTTATTTTGTAGTTAAAAATACTATGAAAGAATCAATTTTACTGATCTTGATTGCTTTTAGCTTATTTATTCCAAGTTTTTGGATTAACCGAATTGTACCTCCACATACTACACATCAAGGTCCAGAGATTTACCAAATTTTAGAGCAGCTTGAAGAGAAAGAAAAAGTTAGACTAAAAATTGAAGGTCTCGACTTTATAGGTGATAAAAAAATCTTCTTCACTGATGTAGAATTTGGTCATGAAGGTTCAGTACAAGAAAGATTAGATAAATATGGCTTGGCTCTTTATGAGGCAGATGGCCAGATAATGGTCTCTACTGTAAAATTTGGTAGTCAGGCACGAAAAGATGGTTTAGAAATGGATTTTGTAATTAGCGAAATTAGAAAGAAACAAGATCAGCCTAGCAGTATCTTTGTTTTAATACCTACCATTTTTATGCTATTTTTAATTTATTCAATGCAAAGAAGAAGAAAAGAGGGCGCAAATGTATAATAATATTTTATTACCAGTTGACATAGTTGAAAAAGACTCATGGGTAAAGTCACTACCTATAGTTATCGAATATGCTACAACATTTAATGCTAAGTTGCATATTATGACTGCCATTCCAAATTACGGTATGTCTTTAGTATCACAATATTTCCCTAAAGATTCTGTAAAGAAGATGGTTGAAAAAACTAAAGAAGAGTTACATAAATTTGTGGATGAAAATTTACAAGATAGCAAATTGGATCTTGGTAAAGTAATAGTTGCTCAAGGAGGTTCAGTTTATCAAGCAATTATTGATACTGCAGAAGAAATTAACGCAGATTTAATTATGATTTCTGCGCATCGTCCAGACCTCAAAGATTACTTATTAGGGCCAAATGCAGCTAAAGTAGTAAGACATTCTAAATTGTCAGTATTAGTAATGCGTTACTAATAAAGTCTTTGATGAATCTTGAGCAGCAGCAAGCTTTAGAACAAGAAATTTCTGTCACTGCAAATTCTGTAAGAGAGTTTTTTAAAAATTATATTAAGCCAGATAATGAATTAAACTGCATTATCTCTTATGCTTTATTGGCGCCTGGTAAAATGCTTAGGGCTCATTTAACAATGAGTTTTGCTGAGCTTGCTCAGCTAGATAAACAATCTGCATTAAAAGTTGCAGCTGCTATTGAAGCAATTCATTGTTATTCTCTTATTCATGATGATCTACCAGCTTTGGATGATGATGATTATCGTCGAGGTCAGTTAACTATTCACAAAAAATATGACGAAGCTAGTGCAATTTTAGTTGGTGATGCGTTGCAATCGCTAGCATTTCAATTGCTTAGCGAAATTAACAATGCAGCACCAGAAAATTTACTTAATTTGTTTAAAGAATTTTCAGCAGCAATTGGCTATCAAGGTATGGTTCTAGGACAATATATTGATATTACTAATCAACAGCAAAATCTTGAAGAAATCAGCATGATGCAATCTTTAAAAACAGGTAAATTAATTGAGATTTCTTGCTTAGCACCTTTTATCTTAGTTGCTGATCAGCCCCAAATACAAGATTTGGTGAAAGATTATGCTGTAAAATTAGGTATTGCTTATCAGATAAAAGATGATCTTTTAGATTTAGCAGATAGTAAATTGCTTGGTAAAACAGCAGGTAAAGATCAACTACAAGAAAAAAAGAATTTAGTTACTTTACTAGGTAAACAACAAGCTCAGTCAGAATTAGATAAATTACTTACAGAAATTTTAATAGCGTTAGATAAATTAGCTGCTCCACAGCAACTTGTAAATTTCACTAAGCTTTTATTAACCAGAGATAAATAGTCAAATCTTGCCAAAAAAATTAGCTGCTAAAGATTTATTAATAGCTCAAAATTTAGTTGAGGATGAAAAAACTGCCAGAGCTCTAATTATGGCTGGTCGGGTTTATACTGAGAATCGTCAGCTTAAATCTGCTGGAGAGCAATTAAGTATAGATACTAAGTTGCAGGTCAAGCATAAGAAAACTCATAATTATGTTTCACGAGCTGCTTTAAAGTTAAAACATGCTTTAGAATATCAGTCATTTAATATCACAGATAAAATCTGTATGGATTTAGGTTCCTCCACAGGAGGTTTTACAGAAATATTACTTGAAGCTGGAGCTAAAAAAATTTATGCGGTTGATGTAGGTTATAATGAGCTTGCTTACAAATTGCGCAATAACAGCAAAATAATAGTATTAGAAAGAACTAATGCACGCTTTGTGCCTGCTGAGCAAATTATTGAGCAGATAGATATATTAACTTGCGATTTAAGTTTTACCAGCTGTGTGCCAGCTGTGAAAGCTAATCTAAAATTTCTTAAACCAGCTGCCAAATTAATAATTTTAGTTAAACCGCAATTTGAGTTAGCTAAAGATTTGATTGGTTCTGGAGGTATTGTAGCTGAGGATGAACTACATTTACTTGCAATAAAGCAAGTAAAAGAGCAGTTAGTTAATTTACCTTTGCAAGAGTTATTCTTGATTGCAAGCCCAATAAAAGGTAGTAAAGGTAATAAAGAATTTTTATTAGCATACCAATATGAGCCTTAATGAGATTTTATTATTTATATTTACAGATGAGCTGGTTGGTTTGTTACTCTTTCCATTGAAAGAGAAATATGTTCTTGATGCTACTTTATTAATTAATAATTCAGTTAATCCTCTATTATTATTTTTTGTGGCTTTTTTAGGTAGCAATGTCGGTTTGGTTTTAAATTATGCGCTAGCAAGAGTAGTTGAGAAAGGTCTTAATCTGCAATTAAAATTTCCTCGGAAAGTTATTTTAATCATTTATGCCAGTTTAATCTTTTTAACATTTAGTTATTTTGGCAGTATAGTAGTTTTTTTGGCGGGTTTTGCGAAGCTGCCTTTTAAAAGATTTTATTTGATTAGCACTATATATTTAGCGCTCTATTTCTTACTACGCAGCCTGATCTTTATTTTTTAGTGCTTTTTTAGCGCTTGCTTCAATTACTGCATCAAGCTGGAATTGCTCTTCTACTTCTTGTTCAAGAGATTTAGTAATTAATTCGGTAATAGTATTTTGAAAGATTTCCAGCCAATCTTCTGGATCTTCGCTAGTTTCGCTAATGATCTTATTCATTATTTTGATAGTAAACTCATCACTAGAAAGTATCGCCACAATGTGATCTAACGCTACTAAATCTAGTTCAGCAGTAACAGCATCATTTCCGTGTTTTAGTAAGAAACAACGTTCATCATTAGAGATTTTATTAATCATCGTATATTCAGCATGGGATAATTTAAAAATATCGCGATAGGTTTTGTTAGCTTTTTTATTTGGTAGATAAAATTCTGTGCTTACTTCATTAATTAGCAAGTCAGTAATATGACTTTTTTTAGCATCTTCGATGGATTCTGAGGCTAAGATTGCCACACAATTATGATCTTTTAAACGTGCTAAGAAATCATGTAATTCGCCAGCAAGAAATGGATTGTCAAATAATTTAAAAGTTTCATCAATTACTAAAATAGTTGGATGTTCATCTAAATTTTCTTCAAACTCATGCATTAAATAATAAAGTAAAGGTACCAAGACCACTTTATGTTTAGCTATTTTAGTAAAATCATAACCGTAAATACCACCTTTAGTATCAAACATGCTAGTTTCATTATCAAAGAAATGTCCTAATTTATTGCCTTTTAACCATAAATTAAAAAATTTCTCATATTTACTACCTTTAAATTCTGGGGCTAAATCACCTAAACTATTAAACTCTAGAGCACCGTTTTCCACTTTGTTACAGATTTGCGCAATAAAATTATGCTTTTCTTGGTCAGGAATATAGCCTTTATCATTAATTTCAGTTTTTTGTAAGGTCAGTAATGCTAAGAATTTTTGTAAATATTTAGGTTTCTTTTTAAAAAGCGGGGCAGGGTTAAATAAAGATTGCTGCTGCATAATATCTGGTTGATGATACTTACCGCCCAAAGCTTTAATAAAAATCTCTGAGCTATTATAAAAATCTAAATAGATAATTTCTGGTTTTACCTTAGTTGCTTGCGCAATCAAAAAATTTAGCAAGACAGTTTTTCCAGTCCCTTTTGGACCAATAAGCATAGTGTGACCATTATGCTCATAATGAAAATTGAAAAAATAAGGAGTTTTATTTTTAGTATGAAAAACAGTAATAGCATCACCCCATTCATTATCACGGCGCTTACCTGCAGGAAAATTAGAGATCGAGCCAAAGCCAGCAAAACGCTCAGTATTTATAGGTTTTCTACGGCAAATATAGCTGAAATTACCTGGTAATTGTGACCAGTAAGTATTTTCCATGAAGATATCTTCTCTGATTAATACTAAGCCAAAATCTAAAATAATAGTAGCCACCTGTTCAATGGCTTTTTCAAGATCCTTTTTACTATCGGCAATAATCATTAAAGAGGTTTGCTGTTCACCAAAAGCCGTTTTATTGTTAGTGTGATGTGACGCAGTAATTTTATTAATACCACTTACTTCAGCAAATTTTTCATCTTCAGAAATCTCCAGAATTATTTTTTGTTGTTCAAAATCTGCTTGAGCCTCTTCAGCATTAATAAAATCCAGAGTTTGTGTCACAATAAATTCTACAGGTAATTGCAAAAATTTATCCAAAGATTTTATTGAAATATCATTATATTCTTTCAAAGAGAAAATGCAGGCAGAATGTTTGCGCCCTTTATCCATTACTTCGAAAATATTTTTACCAAAAACCATCTGACAATATGGTAAGCTATAAGATAAATCCATATCATCAAGTGGCATTTCCTTTTCTTCAAGATTAATAATCTTACCTAAAAAGCGCATTAATTCAGAATAATATATGCCTTCTTTATCTTGGTAGAGCCCTAGTTTTTTAGCTCCAAAAATATTTAATTCTTCAAGAATCTTAGCACTAATCTCATTAAGTTCTTGATGTTTTTTGTTGATATATATTTTTTCGCTAGCTTTTAAAGCTGCGAAACTTAGCGCTTTTAACGAAGTTTTAATATTGCTTAGCTTATAGCTATTATTCTCGGTAAGGATGGTTAGATATAATTCATTGACATATTGGTTTGACCAATCATGAATTTCATTCCAACCTAAATTTAATCCATCACAAAATTTATTAGGGAATTCGGCATGTAAACTTAAGTCCTTTTTTCTACGGAAAGTATGCAGCCAGATAGCATATGTGTCGTTAGGAATATGTTGGTTAATTGCTTTACGAATTGCACTACGTAAATCAATTTTTTCATTACCAACTATCTCATAATTAAAGCCAGTAATTTTTATAGTTTGCAGCAAATTGCCATTTTTGGTGATAATAGTATCAGGAGAGATATGGCAAGCATAGGGCACAAAAAAAGGGTCGACATCCTTAAATGTCAACCCTTTCTGTTTAGTCTTTTTGGCCGAATTATCCAAAATAATTTAACCAATTAAAAATTACTCACAAGTTGTAGCATCTGAACCACTAATCACATCAACTAAACTAGCAGCACCAAAAATTGCACCAATACCCATTGCAGTAGATATTGCTAAACCCCAAGATACTTTACCCATGAATAAAGATACACCAATAAAGATGATTGCTAAGGCTGCAATTGATTTACCAATATTTCCTGTAAGGAAAGAAATCACATTACACATGGTAGCTTCAAGTTGAGTAGAACCATCACCAGCTGAACTAGCAGTAGTACTAGAGTCGTTCGCTAATGCAGGATCAGAGAATACTGAGAAGGCAACAAAGCCTAATAGTAAAGTAAAGAAAAATGATTTAGACATAATAACCTCTGTCAAAAATTAAAAAGATAATATAAATTGATTTAACATCAATAATATAATAGTAAACTATTTTTTGGCTTTTGGCAAATCGCCATATGCCTGTAATTGCTAAGTAATTGAAAATGCAATGAACTATAAAAATATAAATTTAAAAATAAATCTGGCAGCTACCCAAACTAAATTGGTTAGAGGTGGGCTATTGCGTTCTAATTTTGGTGAAACAGGAGAAGCAATCTATATGAATTCAGGTTTTTGCTATAATGATGCAGAAACAGCAGAGTCGCGTTTTAATGGTGAGGATCCAGGTTTTGTATATTCTAGATATGTGAATCCTAATCTTAAAATGTTAGAAGAAAAACTTACTTTGCTTGAGCCTGGTGCAGAAAGCTGTTGTGTGATGGCTAGTGGTATGGCTGCGGTATTTGCTTCTATTATGTGCCAAATTAAAGCAGGTGATCATTTACTTGCCAATAAAGTATTATTTGGTTCTTGCTACCATATTATTGCCAATATTTTACCAAATTATGGTGTAGAGGCAGATTTCGTTGATGCTAAAGATAATGAAGCTTGGAGTAAGGCAGTAAAACCTAATACGAAAGTAATCTTTGTAGAAAGCCCTGCTAATCCCAATTTAGAATTAACTGACATTACTTATTTAGCTAGATTAAGCAAAAAGCATAATATTAGTTTGATTGTTGATAATATTTTTGCAACCCCTCTAGCGCAAGAGCCTTTAAAGCTTGGTGCAGATATAGTAATTTATTCAACTACCAAACATATGGACGGTCAGGGTAAAACTTTAGGTGGAGCGGTGCTCGGTAAAAAAGAATTCATTGAGGAACAATTATTGCCTTTTCATCGCCATACTGGCCCTGCTTTAAGTCCTTTTAATGCTTGGTTAGTTAGCAAATCTCTAGAGACTTTTGCGTTGCGCTATGAGCGCCATGTAGCAAATGCACAAAAAATAGCCGAATTTTTAGCAGAGCATAATAAAGTAGTAGAGGTAATTTATCCAGGTCTCAAATCACATCCGCAATATGAATTAGCCAAGACTCAGATGAAATCCGGTGGTGGTTTAATAGCTTTTAAGTTAAAAGGTGGTAAAAAATCTTGTTTTAAGTTTCTTAACAAATTACAGCTTATCGATATTTCTAATAATTTAGGTGATGCAAAAAGCTTAATTACTCATCCAGCAACCACAACCCATTCTAATATTGCAGCAGAAGAGCGTGATAAATTAGGTGTTACCCAAGATTTACTGCGTCTTTCTGTAGGCATTGAAGATATAACAGATTTGCTTGCAGATTTAGCAAATTCACTAGCTTAGCCTATTTGACCAGCCCATGTAATTATGGTACCATAAAAGAATATGATATTAATTTAAGGCTTATATGTTTTCAGCACCAAAAATAGTTAAAGTTTTTTCTGATGAAGAGGATGGCTGTACTCAGCTTGTGCTTGATAAACTAGTTAATGATGCTAATCAGCTGCAAAATAGAATTAATAATCAGAATCAAGCTATTAATAAAAATTAATGAGCAAATAGTAAATATTGAATAGTAAATTTTACCTAGTATGTAAATTATGTTACCATTATAAAAAGTAGTAAAACTAAAAAAATGTTAAAAAACCTACCGGCTTTTATTTTAATTTTAACTATTTGTTTTCCGCAACCAGTATTTGCGGTTGGGGTTGAATATAGCCTATGTACAGCTATTAATTTTATTTCAGGTGATCTAGGTAAATCAGTATCAGCCCTTGGTTTTATCTCTATGGGCGTTATGGCATTTATGGGTAAAGTTAGTATGGGTTTAGCTCTATCCGGTGCACTTGCCACTGGTACCATATTTTCAGCGCCAACAATAGTTGAAGTTTTTTCTGGTGAAGAAGAGGGCTGTACTCAGGTTGTTGTCAATAAGCTTACTAATGATGCTAATGCGGTTAATGATAAAGTTCAGCAGAAACAGAGTGATATGAATGATAATCGTGCTGAAAGAAGAAGAGCAGCCATACGCAGAAATCAATTAAGAACCAAAAGAGGTAATGCGTCATCAGGTAGTGAGCGTGCTAAATTGCAAAGACGAATCGATTCTTTGAGCAGAACTATGCGCCAGCTTGATAGGCAGCATAGGAGTATGCGGACAGAGCGTAATGAATTGAGTCAACAAAGAGATAGTATTTATGATCAGATAGATCAAATGGAAAATTCCTAATTTTCTAAGATAAAATTATAATAGATATTTTGTACATCATCATCTTCTTCTAAAGCATCAATCATTTTTTGTAAGCTTTCTTGTTTATCAGCTGCAACATCTAGATAATCTTTGGCAAGCCATTCCAGGCCTAAACCTTCAGGGTCACCATATTTAGCAATTAAATTATCTCTTACTGTCGCAAAATCCTCAACAGAACAGCTAATTATATGTGATTCTGCATCACTTTCTACACTATCAGCCCCTGCTTCAACAGCTATTTCAAAAATTTCATCTTCACTAGCGATATTAGCTGGAAAGCGAATTACGCCTAAATGATCAAACATAAAAGCAACAGAGCCAGTTTCGCCGAGGTTACCTCCAAATTTATTAAAGCTAGAACGAACCGAAGCAGCAGTACGGTTACGATTATCAGTTAAAGTCTCGATGATAAAAGCTGTACCGGCAACGCCATAACCTTCATAGCGCATATTTTCATATGCATCTCCTTCATTAGAAGAAGAGCCTTTTTGCACAGCATTTGCAATACGATCTTTAGGAACATTAGCTGCTTTTGCAGCAATGATAGCACTGCGCAGGCGCGGATTACCATCAGGATCTTCACCTCCTTTGGCAGCTACTACAATCTCTTTGATTAAACGAGTGAAAATTTTGGCACGTTTTGCGTCTTGTGCTCCTTTACGATGCTTGATATTAGCAAATTTAGAATGTCCAGCCATGGTTATTTTCTTTTATTAAGAGCTACATAATCACGCTGATTAGCACCGATATAAATTTGGCGTGGACGACCAATTTTAGTATCAGGATCTTCAATCATTTCTTTCCATTGTGATACCCAACCAACAGTTCTGGCAATAGCAAATAATACAGTAAACATTTGTGTTGGAATACGTAATGCTTTGTAAATAATGCCTGAATAGAAATCTACATTTGGATAAAGTTTTTTCTGAACGAAATAATCATCCTCTAAAGCGATACGCTCTAGCTCGATAGCTACATCTAATAAAGGATCTTTAATGTCTAATTCTGCTAAGACTTTTTTACAGGTTTCTTTTAGCACTTTAGCACGTGGATCGTAATTTTTGTAAACACGATGACCAAAACCCATTAAACGATAATTATCATTAGGATCTTTAGCGCGTTTAATAAAGCCAGGAATATTCTTTTTATCACCAATTTCTTCAAGCATTTTAATTACTGCCTCATTAGCACCACCATGGGCAGGACCCCATAAAGATGCAATACCTGCACCTAAACATGCATATGGATTAGCACCACTTGAGCCAGAAAGTCTTACTGTTGAAGTAGAGGCATTTTGCTCATGATCTGCATGTAAGATAAAAATTTTATCAAGAGCATCAGCAATTACAGGATTAATTTTATATTCTTCACATGGTACAGCAAACATCATGCACAAGAAATTTTCAGAAAGTGACAAGGAATTATCCGGATAAATAAAAGGCTGACCAATAGAATATTTATAAGCAAAAGCAGCTAAAGTATGCACTTTAGCAATCATTTTAATACAAGCTAATTCACGATCATGATCATCTAAAATATCCATAGAATCATGATAAAAGGCAGAAAGTGAAGCCACAGCTCCAACCATAATAGCCATTGGATGAGCTTTTCTCGGGAAGGCGCGATATAAAAATTGTAATTGCTCATGCACCATAGTGTGGCGATTAATACGCTGTGTGAAATTATCTAAAGAATCTTTTTGCGGTAATTCGCCATAAAGTAATAAATATGCTACTTCTTCAAAATTGCTTTTTTCGGCTAATTGTTCGATTGGGTAACCACGGTAACGTAAGATACCTTTGGCACCATCAATATAAGTAATAGATGATTCACAAGATGCGGTAGACATAAAGCCAGGATCATAAGTAAAATGGCCGGTATCTTTATAGAGATTGCGTACATCAATAGCGCGAGGATCTTCGCTACCTTCTAATACTGAGAAATCTAGTTTTTTCTCACCAACTTCAATTACTAAATTTTTCTTTTTTGCATCTGTCATTTATTGCCTAAATTTTTATTAATTTTTTCCTGAATCCATTATCATATTCTTGATGTAAAATTAAAAGAAAAAGTTTGAAAAATTACAAGCTTTTAACATAATGTAAATTAGCAAAAATAAATAGATTACAAGGCAAAATTATGTCAGATAAAATTATCATTTTTGATACAACTTTACGTGATGGTGAGCAATCAGCTGGAGCTACGATGAGCTTCAATGAAAAATTGGCGATTGCAGAATTATTAGACCAAATGAAAGTTGATATTATCGAGGCTGGTTTTGCTATTGCTTCAGATGGAGATTTCGCAGCTGTAAACCAAATCGCTAAAAACACTAAAAATGCTACAGTTTGTTCGCTTGCTAGAGCAATAAAAGCAGATATTGAAAGAGCGGGTGAGGCGGTAAAACCTGCGCAGAATGGCCGTATACATACTTTTATTTCTACCAGCCCAATTCATCTTAAATATCAGATTAAAAAAAGCGAAGAGCAGGTTTTAGATATTATTAAAGATACGGTCACTTTAGCTAGAAATTTATGTGCTGATGTAGAATGGTCAGGCATGGATGCTACGCGTAGTGGTGATGATTTTTTATTTAAAGCGATAGAAACAGCAATCAAGCATGGTGCTACCACAATTAATATTCCTGATACGGTGGGTTATGCTATTCCTGAAGAATATGCGGCTCTTATTGGCAGAATTAAAAACCAGGTACCTAATATTGATAAGGCAATCATCTCGGTGCATTGTCAAAATGATTTAGGTCTAGCTACAGCTAATTCTCTTGCTGCTATTCAAACTGGAGCGCGTCAAATAGAATGTACTATTAATGGTCTTGGCGAAAGAGCGGGTAATACTGCCATGGAAGAGGTAGTTATGGCGATTAAAACTCGTCAAGATTTCTTAGATTTTTCAGTAGATGTTGATCCTACATATTTTGCGCGTATTTCAAAATTAGTTTCAAATGCTTCTGGTTTTAAAGTGCAAAATAATAAAGCTATTGTAGGTGCTAATGCTTTTGCACATGAATCAGGTATTCATCAAGATGGTATGCTTAAAGAGCGCAGTACTTACGAAATTATTACACCAGAATCAGTAGGTTTTAAAGCTTCTGCTTTGGTTTTGGGTAAACATTCTGGTCGTCATGCTTTTAAAACCAAATTAGAAGAGTTGGGTTTTAATTTTAGCGAAGAGCAAATAGATGATTTCTTCAAAAAATTTAAAGATTTAGCAGATCTTAAAAAAGAAATTTTTGATGAAGATATTATCAAATTAGTAGGTAGCGCTACTGAGCAAAATATGCGCGTACAATTTGTTAATCTTGAGATTGCTTGTGGTAGTAAAGCAACTGAAGCTAGATTAACGTTAATTTTTGATGGTAATGAGTTAGAGCTTAAAACCACGGGTACTGGTCCGGTTGATGCGATTTTTCGCGCAATTAGAAAGATGGTACCACATCAGGCAAGATTAGATCTTTACCAAGTTCATTCAGTAACACATGGTACAGATGCGCAGGCAGATGTAACAGTACGTCTTGAAGATGAAGAGGGGCGTATAGCTTCAGGTCATGGTTCACATATTGATACTTTAGTTGCTTCAGCTGAAGCTTATATTAGTGCGTTAAATAAAATGTTTAATCGAGTCGAGTCATTAGCTGAGAATGCTGGTTCTAGTCTTTATGTTTAATTACCAGATTATTACAAGTAAGGGTTTAAAGGATCTCTCGGTAAAATTTTGCAACAAGTGCAAAATCACTCGAG
>CAXDRM010000022.1:0-17159 GCA_963991775.1 uncultured Rickettsiales bacterium
TTAAAACATGCTGTTAAAAAAACACCATGTTTTAAAAAAGACTGCATAATATGTTTTTGGGAAGTTTTGTAAAAATCAACATAGTATGCTTGTATTTTTGCTGAGCTCAACTTTTTAAAAACGGAGCCTATTTTGACGTAGGTGAGTATTTTAAAATAGTTGAAGCGAAGCACTCTGTTAAAACATGCTGTTAAAAAAACACCATGTTTTAAAAAAGACTGCATAATATGTTGTATTTTAGCGTGCTGCAACTTCCCTTATCCTATTACCGGCCACATTTAACATTGGAAAATCTGGATAATCATGCGCTTGAATATCATGAATTAAATTATCAAAACGCAAGATTTGCTTAGCATTTTTCTCTAACCATTCAGCCATGGCTCTATCTGGTGAAAAAGATTTTTTCTTAGATTTTGTAGCAAAAAGTACGATCTCTTGGGTGATACGCATTTGTTCATCAAAGAGATGAGCAATATAGCTTTTTAGAGAAAGTTTTTCCCAATAGGTTTCGATTTTTAATTTACCAGCTAAGTTACGCAAATAACGCAAATGTAGCTTAACCCCAACCATAAAGTAAATTGCTGCTACATCTTCAACATCAGCTTTAGTAACACGGCTAATTTGTACGATTTGGCACACTGTGGACATGATATCCATAGAAGCAACACGGCGGGCAATATCCTCTGGAACTTTTTTGCTAATGTAAAAATCAATTTTTTCATTAAAGATTTTACGTGTTTCTGTAGTTAGCACATTTTCAAGGTTTTTATAAACTTGCTCAATCTTACCAGAAAATTCTGCAATGATTGGTGCTACATCAGTAACAGGCTGTTCTAAATTACGACAAAACCAAGCTGTAGTTCTTTCAGTTAAAATGGTAATGTCTCTAAACATTGCTATTTGTACTTTAGCTGGGATAGAGCTACCTAAATCTTGAATTGATTTCCATAATTTACGCACTGCAAAAGAATCCCTAGTAATAGTGTAAGCTCTAGCAATGTCACACATTTTTAAACCAGTATCTTCAGTCAAACGATGAAAGAAAGTAATACCCAAACGATTAACTAAACTATTAGTTACGTAAGTAGCAATGATTTCACGCTTTAGATTGTGGTTTCTAACTTCTTTTGCAAAGTTTTTATTAAGTTGCTCAGGGAAATATCTGATTAATTCATTATAATAATATTCATCATCAGGAATATCCGAATTAAGAATATTTTCATAAAAATATAATTTACTATAAGCTAGTAACACGCAAAGCTCTGGTCTAGTTAAACCTAAATTTTGTGAGTGACGATTCGCTACCTCATCACTATCAGGTAAAAATTCTACCTTACGATCTAACAAGCCAATACGTTCTAAATCTTTCATGAGACGTTCTTGCTGTTCAAGAGCTTTAACTCCATGACTTTCTGCAATACTTATTGCTTGAGTTTGTAAAAAATTATCACGTAATACTAAATATTCAACACGCTCAGTCATATCTTCAAGCAATTTATTACGCTTAGCCATAGAAAGCTTTTTACCAGTAATAGCGCTTTGCAGGGCAATTTTGATATTAACCTCATGGTCAGAGCAATCTACCCCAGCCGAGTTATCCATCGCATCAGTGTTAATTTTACCACCTTTAAGTGCATATTCGATACGTCCTCTTTGGGTTAGGCCTAAATTGCCACCTTCACCAACTACTTTAGTACGTAATTCGGTAGCATCAATTCTTACTGAATCATTAGCACGGTCACCAACTTCAGTATGATTTTCTTGCGAAGATTTAACATAAGTGCCAATACCACCATTCCATAATACATCAACTGGCGCACATAAGATTGCTTTGATTAACTCATTGGGGGTTAAAGTTAATTCTGTAATGCCAAAAGCATCAGCAGCTTTTTTACTAATGGTAATAGTTTTAGCGCTACGTTCATAAATTCCACCACCATTAGAAATCAAGTCAGCATTATAATCTGTCCAGCTTGAACGAGGTAAATTAAATAATCTTTGGCGCTCTTTATATGATTTTTTACTATCTGGGTTGGGATCGATAAAAATATGTAAATGATTAAAAGCAGCAATTAATTTGATATTATCAGAAAGCAACATACCATTACCAAATACGTCACCCGCCATATCTCCAACTGCTACAGCGCTAAATTCCTGTTTAGCAATATCAATACCAATTTCATGTAAATGTCTAGTGACTGAAACCCAAGCACCTTTAGCAGTAATACCCATTTTTTTATGGTCATAACCGTTAGAGCCACCTGAAGCAAAAGCATCACCCAACCAAAAATTATATTGAGCTGAAATTTCATTAGCAATATCAGAGAAAGTTGCAGTACCTTTATCCGCTGCAACTACTAAATAAGGATCATCTTCATCATAACGTACCACTTTTGCTGGCGGTACAATTTTATCAGCTACTATATTATCAGTAATATCTAATAGACCCGATAAGAAGGTTTGATAGGCTTTGACACCTTCAGCGATGAAGGAATCACGATCTAATTTGCTTAGATCTTTTTTAACAACAAAACCACCTTTAGAGCCAGTTGGCACAATTACTGCATTTTTAGTAATTTGTGCTTTTACTAAGCCATGCACCTCAGTACGAAAATCTTCAGTACGATCTGACCAGCGCAAACCACCTCGAGCTACTTTACCCGCTCTTAAATGAACCGCTTCCATAGTTGGTGAATAAACAAAAATCTCAGCAAAAGGTTTTGGTAAAGGAATATCTTCGATATTTTTTGAATGTAGCTTCAGTGAGATATAATCTTTAAATTCGTTATTTTTATCACGTTGAAAAAAATTAGTACGTACTGTTGCTTCAAAAAGCTCGATCAATTTTCTGACAACTGAATCTTCTGCTAGGTTAGCAATAGCTTTAAGCGTTTTTTTAATTTTAGCTTCTTTTTCTTTTGTTTTAGTAGCATTATTTTCTAAGAATTTTGCATAGAATAATTCGATAAAATCATTAGCAATCTGACTATTTCTAAATAAGACTTCTGCTACAAAACTAAAGCTGTAAGAAAAATTGGTTTGCTTTAAATATCTTGCATAGGATCTAATTAATGATACATCGCGTGCATTAATTTGCGCGGATAATACTAATTTATTAAGAGCATCATTTTCGATTTCGCCTAGCCAAGCTTTTTGCAAAGCTTCTTCAAAGATTAATTTGCATATAGCATAATCTTTGCGTTCTAAGCTGGTAATTTCTACAGCAAAATTATGTACAAAAATATTTTGCTGCTCAGCATAATTAATTTTGTAAGTATGCTCATCACGGACAATCAGGCCAAAATTTTCTAGAATAGGCATGATCTCTGACAAAATAATTTGTTGCTCTAAACTATATATTTTTAGTTGTAGAGCACTACTGCCAGCAGAGAAATTATTTAATTTGATAATAGGATCATCTTGCTTAGCTAATTTAGCAAATACTTTGATATCTTCTAAAGCATCAGTAGTTGAAAATGCTTCAGTATATGACAAAGAAAAGGCATTTTGTGATTGGCGATGAATTAGATTTGCAGTTTCTTCATCGTAATTCTGTTTTAATTCTTTATGTAATTTATCTAACCAGACAGAGGCAATATTGGTGATGTCAGCTTCTATTCTGTGATAGTCAATTTTGCTTTTCAAGCCATCGCGCAGATCAAGAATATAATGCACTCTTGCTAGAGCAGAATCACCAACTAAAGTATAATGGGCTGTTACTTCACCATTAAATTCATTTTCGAGTAAGTGCTGTACTTTTTCACGTACGCCAGTACTAAAATTATGTTTAGGGATAAAGCATAATACGCTAATGAAACGTGAGAATTTATCTTTGCGAATAAAGATTTTGGTAATTAAACGTCCCGACAGACCAATAATACCTAAGGATATTTTATAAAGCTCATTTGCAGTAATTTGGAAAAGCTCTTCTCTAGGATAGGCTGCTAAAATTGAGGTCAGTTCTTTACCATTATGACCAGTTAAATCATAACCTGATCTAGAGATAACTTCATCAATCTTAGTACGTAATATCGGAATATTAGCGGCATTTTGATAAAATACTACAGAGGTAAATAAACCATAAAAGCGATATTCACCAATAACATTACCAGCATTATCTAGTTTTTTAATACGAATATTATCAATATGTACCGGACGATGTACGCGTGATTTGCTACGACATTTAGTAATTTCGATTAATTCTTCAGCATGATTATCTTTGTTCCAAACTTCTAGAGGGATAGTTTTGAGATCATCAAAATCTGCGATTTTCGCGATACCTAATTTACTTTTATTTTTAGCTTTAAAGTTGATTTTACCACTTTTTTGCTCAAGTTTAAATTCTGTGGCACCTAAAAAAATGAAGGAACGATCTTCTACCCAATCAATAAAAGCAATATGTTCAGTAAGGTTATTATTATGTAGTTTAATATCTAAAACGCGTAACTCATTACGCACTTGATTAAGCTGATCTAAAACATCTTTCCAATCATTAACTGAAGCTCTTACTAATTTAATAACTTCATGTAGGTTTTTCTTTAATTTATCACGAGCAGCTGTGCTACTAATTTGTGAAACTTGATATTGAATAATGGATTCATATTTTATTTTAGGATCCTCATCAGCTTTTTTTTCTATGGTTTTTAGCTTGCCTAAACTATCTCTTTTGGTAGCTACAACATGATTGATAACCCGCTCGATATTATAGCCCATTCTGACTATTTCAGCTGTAATACTATCTACAATAAAAGGCTTATCATTATTAACTAATTCGATGATAGTATGTTGATTAGTTAGAACATGCTTAGCATCAGGTGTGTAAATGCGAATTTTGCTTTCTTTGAGGTTTTTTTTCTTAAAAAATTGAAAGGCTGAATCTACTAGGCTAAGTAAATACTCATCAGATTTTAACAATAAATCTTCTTGGACAACTTTAGAAAAAAATAAATTAATGAAATCTTCGAAGCATTTTTGCTTGGCAATCTCTTTACGATTATTCTTGATAAGGTTCTTAACAATATGGTCGTAATTTTTTTCTGGTCTTAAACTCATAATCTCAATTTATTATTTAAGTGATTTTCTTAAAAAATCGCTATCTATTCCTAAAGAAATTAATTTGCGATGTAAAGCTGTTCTTTCCATACCAATGAAAGCAGCAGTTTGTGAAATATTACCACTGAATCTTTTGATTTGTGATACTAAATATTCCTTTTCAAAGAGCATACGTGCGCTTTTTAAGTCAGAGGACATTACCACAAAGTCAAATTTAGCTTCATGTTCCATAGGGTTATTTTGTGCAAGATTTTTAGGTATTTGTTCTAAGGTTATTTTATTGTTAGAACTATTCATTACTTGGATAAATAACGAATCAATTAAATTATTAAATTCGAAAAAATTTCCTGGAAAATCATAATTTTGTAAGGCTGTTAGAGCAGCATCAGTAATGTCAATTTGTTCAGTGAGTTGTTGATCACTAAGTTTTTTTAAGCGATTAAAAATTAAATCAGGTAGGTCAGATTTTAATTCGCGCAATTCACTAATATGAATATGGCTTAATTCTTTAGGATGCCTATTAACGAAGTTTTTTTCATTAGGACTAGTACTATAGGTAAAAATTAGCTGTAATTTATCTGCTAGATTATATTTAGCAAAAATCTCTAAAGTTTGAGCGATGAATTTATGTGTTTTAGCTGCAAATAAATTTACTTCTTCAATTATTAAAGTTCCGCTAATTGATTTATTTACAATAGTTTGTAGAGCTTCGTCTAAATCAAGATCTGCATCAATAAGGTTTTGACAGTTTTCTCTAATTAATTTGCCGCGCATAAAAGCACTATGGCTATGTAAAAAATGCGCAATTCTAAATTTTTCTGAACCTAATTCACCACTGATAATAATTGGCAAAGAGCTAAGATATGCGTTGTTAATATCAGCAATAAATTTGCGGAATTTTTTAGAATTTCCAACTAAGCCTAGCTCAGTAAAAATTAGGTGGTTAATTTCTTGCGTCGCATGTTGTGCAAAAATATGATCGGTTTTGCTAATAAGCTCTAATATTCTTTTATTAGAGAAGGATGTGTTAATAAAATCTAATAAGCCTAATTTAAGCAGTTCGAAAATATCTTTAATATCAGTATGCTTATTAAGCAGAAATAATCTGTTTCTAGGATAGTTTTGTGCAATAAATTTTACTGCATAAGCAAGGCTGTTAAAATCTTTAAAGAGACTATCTGTTAAAAAAATTACATCTTGCGGTGCTGCAATGTTTTTAAGTTCGTTCTTTTCAAACTTAGTGAAAAATTTAGATTGATAGCCGTCTAGTCTGATTTTTTCTTGATATTCAGATTTTGTCTCGCTTGAGGCAAAAATGAAGATTTGAGTCATTATTTACTGGGGAAAATGTTTACTATGTATCCACTAACCTCCCCAGCGGATTTTTCAATTGATATAAAAATATGAAAATTATCGTTTAAATTTTGATTGCTGATCTTAATTTTTTTGTAAAAATATTCTTCAGGCTGCATTAAAGCATCAAGAAAGGCCTGAGTCAATTCTGGTAGTAAAATAGTAAGATCTGCATCATTAAGCTCATCTTTTTTAAGTAAAGTTTTAGCAGCGCGATTAAATAATTTAATTTGTTTTTTTTCATTCAGTAAAATTACCGCAGCTGGTTGATTACCTAGGATAGTTTCTAGAAATTCTTTTTTGCTATTTAAGATTTGTTTGGAATGGCTTAGATCACTATTTTTTTGTCCTAATTGTTTAACCATATGGTTGAATGATTTGGTCAGAATATTAATTTCTTCATTGGTAGTTTCATTGTTAACAAAGCTATCATAATGGCCTTTGGAGACACGTCTTATTGCGGTGACAATATCGATGATTGGTAAGAGGATTCGTGAAGAATAATTGAAAGCTAACAAGGTTACTGCAAAGATGATCAATAAAATGATAAAGATAAAAATGAAGAAATATTGTTTTTGTAATTTTTTAATATTGCTTTTGAGATTTTTATAATCGAAGTTAGCAGATTCCGCATTTTTAATATGACGAATAACTTTATCATTAAGCAATTTACCCACCAATAAATAAGTGTTAGGCATAGTCTCAATTGCCACGATAGCTCTTAAAAAGCTATCATCTTGATTCATTAATAAATTATAACCCATTTCGTTGGGCTTGAAATCGCGTTTAAATTCAAAATCTTCTGGAAAAAATGAGAAAGAGGTTTTAGCCAGAATTTTGATATTCTCGCTTTCTGGATTATAGACAAAAATCACTGCTTCAGTAAGCGATAAAAAAGCTGCGCGTCCAGCAAAGCTGCTTTCAAAGATAGCAGGGCTTAAAATAATATTTTTAGTATTTTGCTCAGTATATTTTTTTAAATTTATAATATCATCAGAGATATTTTCGCGATGTTCAGCGATATAGATATTTGAGATTTCCAAAGATTCATCAAGAGAGGTAGAGATAATGTTGCTAAACCAGGATTTGCTACTTAGTGAAAAAAACAATAAAGAAAAAATCAAAGTCAACACTAAAGGTGCAATACATAATGCGCTTAAGACAGCGACGATTCTGGTCTGAAATTTGAAAGTGAAGTTATCTTTTCTTTTAGCTTGGATAAATTTTTTGCTAATTAAGAAGATATAGATGCTTATAATGGTAAATAAAGCAGCATCAATAATGATTAAGATTGTTGGAAAATTGCCACCAATAAATTTTTGTTCAGGTAGTTTGGTTGCTGCAATAAAATTAGCTATTGCAACAATAATTGTTACTGCAAGTATCAGTATGGCAGCAAAGTTAGAAGTAAGCTTCTCAGAAAATAATTTTTTACTATTTTGTCGCATGTTCATATTGAATCAAAAAAATTATATATCTAAAAGTTTTTTATAAAAGCCATTTTTTTTAACTAGCTCTTGATGATTACCAGATTCCACAATACGCCCTTGATCAACTACCATAATTTTATCAAAATCTTGAATGGTGCTAAGGCGATGTGCAATAACTATAATAGTTTTTTTGCCGCGATATTTGGCAATAAAATCTTGGATGAGCTTTTCATTTTTAGTGTCTAAATTACTGGTTGGTTCATCAAGTAAGATTACAGCACTATCTTTTAAGATGCTTCTAGCAATAGCAAGACGTTGCTTTTCACCAGCTGATAAGCGTATTCCTTTGTCACCAAGATGTGTTTTGATTTTTTCTGGTAATTTATTAATAAAATCTGCGGCCTTGCTAAGTTTTAGAGCTTCACTAATATTGCTTTTAGAGATGTTTTGCTTGGCAAAAGTAAGATTCTCTAAAACGCTAGTTGAAAACATAATGTTATCTTGGCTATTTAAGGCAAAATTTTTGCGGAGTGATTTTAAGCTATAATTTTTAATGTTTTGGCCGTTAATTAAAATGTCGCCGGCAGAAATATCATAAAAGCGTAATAATAAATCAAAGATAGTAGATTTACCTGCGCCACTACTGCCTACTAGAGCAACAATATCTCCTTGAGAAATTTTAAAGCTTAGTTTTTCTAGGCTGTTTTTGTTGCGGCTGGGATATTTGAAAGAGACATTTTTAAATTCTAGAGTGGCAAAGTTAGCTAATTCTGCCTTACCATCTTTGATAGTGCTTTTTGCATCTAAAATTTCAAAGAGGCGTGCAGTGGCCCCTTGAGCTTTTTGTAAAGCAGCTACAATATCTGCTAATGCCATGAAAGAGCCCGCAAGCATAATAGTATAAAAGAGAAAGGCTGAAAATTCTCCAGCTGAAAATTTTTGGGCAAATACTGCAACACCTCCTTGATAGAGAATTACTGCTACACCTGAAAAGACAATTACAATAATCGCCACAGTCAGAATTGATCTCAGTAAGATGCGTTCTTTAGTTGCCGTCAAAGCTTCTTGTAAAGCTGTGTCAAATTTATGGCGCGCATAATCTTCATTATTAAAGCTTTGGATGAGCTTAACATTGCTGATATTTTCTGACATAGATTCGCTCATGAGCGCGATTTTTTCTTGGGTAAATTTAGAGAGTTTTTTAAGCTTTTTGCCTAAAATTAATAAAGGTAGAACAATTAGTGGCACTAAAGCAAAAACTACCAAAGTCAATTTAGGATTAAGCGAAATTAAAATAATGATACAGCCTAAAAAGATGATGAAGTTGCGAATAAATAATGAAAAGTTTGAAGTAATGACAGTTTGTAAAATTGCTAAATCATTACTAATTAATGAAAGCAATTCACCAACTTTATTTTTCTCAAAAAATTCTGGAGGTAATTTTAAAAGATGTTTGAATAAGTCACTGCGTAAATCTGCGATAATTTTTTCACCAAAATAAGTAATTAAGAAAAAGCGGCCAAACATAGCAACAGCTAGTAAGGTCACAATTAATAATAAGATTAATAAGGAATGAAGTAGAATAGTTTTTTGCCCGGTAGCCAGGCCTTGGTCAATAAAATAAACTAAGCCTTTACCAATCGCTAACACTGAAAAAGAGGTAAAACAAACGCAGAGCAAAAAACCATATAAGGGCAGTCTATAAGGTTTGGCATAATGCCAGATTTTTTTTAAATAATGATCTGACATTAGTTTGTTAGTTTAATTTTATCTTAAGATTTTCTGAAAATTCTGCGGCTAAAATTGGTAATAATTCACCAGCACTTTTATTTAGCCATTTTTGTTGCTGGTAACTAAAATAATCAGCGCCGCTAAAAGGAGAGGAATACCAAATTTTTTGTGTTGGGCGGTGCACATTTAATACGTAAACGCCTTTGGTTTCAGTGTCTATTTCTAAGACTCCATCACTATAGTCAGTAGTAAGATCATAATTTTTATCAGCTGCTTCTATCTGTTCAGCTAAAGCTTCAAGATAATTTTGCGCTATATTTAAGAACTCGCTCTCATCCATAATTTAAACAGTTTTATTTAAGAGCTTTAACTATATAATCAATTTTCCAAAAATAAAAATATTATATGCGTAAAATTTTAGTTTTACTGATTATTAGCTGTTTTTTATTACTGTTAATGGGCGCCATTTTATTTGGAATATATTATAGTAAATTGCCTGATGTCACTGAATTAAGAAATAAACATACTCAAGCGGTAAATATTATTTTAGATAGTGACGACCAGCTGCTTGAGGCTAAAGCTAACCAAGACACTGATTATATAATTTTTGAGCAATTACCTAAATATTTGGTTGCAGCTTTATTAGCAGTTGAAGATCAGCGTTTCTTTCAGCATCAAGGTGTGGATTTTTTAGCGATTCCACGTGCTGCTTTCAAAAATCTGCAAAAAGGTGCTTATGTGCAAGGCGCTAGTTCTATCACGCAGCAATTAGCAAAATTATATTTTTTAACTCCAGAAAAATCCTTCAAAAGAAAATTTGTCGAAATGCTTTTAGCTTTTAAAATTGAATATCATTTTACTAAACAAGAAATTATCGAGCTCTATTTAAATAAGGCATATTTTGGTTCAGGCTATTATGGTATCGCTCAGGCAGCTCGTGGTTATTTTGCTAAATCAGTTGAGCAGCTTGATATTCAGGAAGCCGCTTTACTGGTTGGTTTACTAAAAGCTCCTTCACGATTCTCGCCAAAGGCTAATCCAGATCTGGCTAAAGCTCGTACTGAGTTTGTCTTACAAAATATGCTAAAACATCAATTAATCGATGAAACAGATCTAATGATTGCCGCCTATTCCGATAATGCTTGGCATCAGAAATTTAATGAGAGCAATAATCAAGGTTATTATTTAGATTTAGTAGCAGAAGAAGCTAAGGAGCAAGCAGAGATTTTTCCTTTTAATGTTAAATTACATACTGGTTATGATCAGCGTTTAAATCAGTTTGCTGAATCTGAGATTTTAGAGTTGTTCAATACTGATGTGATTCCTGATGATACACAAATTGCGCTATTAGCCATGCGTTATGATGGGCGCATAGCCGCGGTAATAGGTGGGCGCAATTATAAAGAAAGTCAATTTAACCGTGCTTTCTATGCTAAGCGTCAGCCAGGCTCTTTATTTAAGTTATTTACCTATTTAACTGCCTTGCAACAAGGTCATGATATTGCAGAGGCTTGGTTAGATGAGCCTATTACTATTGATGATTGGCAGCCAAAAAATTATGAAGAAAAATATCATGGGCAAATAACTTTGCGTGAGGCTTTTGTGCGTTCGGTAAATTCGGTCGCAGTAAAATTAGCTTTAGCAGTTACTATTCCAGAAATTATTAAGACTGCCCAAAAAATCGGCATTGCAAATCAATTACCTAATATGCCATCTTTAGCTCTTGGTACAGGAGAGGTAACCTTGCTGGAAATGGTAAAAAGCTATGCGGTCATAGCTAATGGTGGTTACCAGGTTGAGCCTCATCTTATTCATCAAATTAGTGATGATTATGCTAATGCTTTATATAATTTTACCCCGCCCCATAGACGTGTAGTTGGTAAGCAATATGTTAATGATCTGCAGCAATTATTGCGTGGCGTAGTAGTATGGGGAACTGGTAAAAATGCTGAAATTCCTGGTTTGGAAATTAGAGGTAAAACTGGCACTTCACAAAATAGTCGCGATGCTTGGTTTGTAGGTTTTAGTCATGATTTAGTTTTAGGTATTTGGTTAGGTCATGATGAGAATCAAGAAATAGGTGAGGTAACAGGTGGTTCAGTACCTGCGTTACTTTTTAGAGAAATTATGCAGCAATATTATGTTTCAAACTGAAATTATTGAACAAGATGTAGTAATTATCGGAGCAGGTGGAGCAGGTTTACGTGCTGCTTTAGAGTTGGCTGATGCTAAATATAATATTGCGATAATTAGTAAGGTTCCAGTGCTTAAAAGCCATACTATTGCTGCTCAAGGAGGTATTAATGCGCCGCTTGGTAATTATGGTGCTGATCAGGCAGATTGGTTTATATATGATACAGTAAAGGCTAGTGATTATCTAGCTGATCAAGATGCGGTAGAGATTTTATGTAATGAAGCTGAACAAGTGATTAATGATTTAGCTGCCTTAGCTGTGCCTTTTACTAAAGATGAACAAGGTCAAATCTATCAGCGTAAATATGGTGGGCAAACTGTAAATTTTGGTGCAGCCTTAGCAAGACGTGCCTGCGGAGTTGGTGACCAAACTGGGGCAGAGATTATGCTTAAATTGCATCAGGCAGTTTTAGCTAAGCAAAATATTAAAATTTATGCAGAGCATTTTGCCATTGAGCTTTTAACTGATGCTCAGCAAATTAGCGGTGTTTTAATTTGGGATTTTGCTTCCGGTAAAATAAAAATCTTTAAGACTAAATATATAATCATTGCGAGTGGTGGTTTTGCAGGGCTTTATAAAACTAATACTGCAGCGCAAATCTGTACAGGTGATGGTTTGTCTTTAGCTTTAAGGGCGGGCGCAATGTTAAAGGATATGGAATTTGTCCAGTTTCATCCTACAGCCTTAAGTAGTAATGGTGTGTTGATCTCTGAGGCTGCTCGTGGTGAAGGAGCTTATTTAACTAATAATTTAGGAGAAAAATTTATGGAGCAATATGCTCCTAAATATCGTGATTTAGCTTCGCGTGATGTGATAGCGCGCGCTATTTTTAATGAGTTAAAAGAGGGAAGAGGCTGTGGTGAGGCTGCTGATCATGTACATTTAAATATAGCGCATTTAGGTAAAGAAATTATTGATAAATATTTAAGTAATTTAGTAAGTAATAGTAAATTATTTGCCAAAATTGATCCTTATCAAGAGCCAATTCCAGTTAGGCCAGCAGCACATTATACTATGGGTGGTATAGCAACTGATAAAAACTCTAGAGTGATAGGCTTATCAGGCTTATATGCCATTGGCGAAGCAGCTTGTACTTCAGTGCATGGCGCGAATCGTTTAGGTTGTAATTCTTTGCTTGAATTAATGGTTTTTGGTAAGCAAGCAGCTTTGGCAATTAAAGAAGATTTTAAAGCAAATGATCTGGTTGTGCAGCATGAGGTGTCTCTTAAAAAATTTCACGATAATTTTAGAGAGATAAAGTCTCTTGCAGATATAGCAGAGCTTAAATCTGCTTTAGGTAAAATTCTTGAGGATTATGTTGGGGTAGTAAGGGATGAAGCTTCTTTGCAGCAAGCTTTGGTAGAGTATAATAAGCTGAGTGCTGAGATTGAACAGCTAACTATATCTGATACTAACTTAAAGCATAATAATGAGTTATTGGCTTTGTTAGAATTAAAAAATTTAAATCAATTGGCTCGCATAGTGATTGAATCTGCTTTGGCGCGTCAGGAAAGTAGAGGAGCACATTATCGCAGTGATCATCCACAGCGTGATGACCAAAAATTTATGCAACATTCTATTTACAGTGATGCTGTTGGTTTAGATTTTGCTGAGGTAAGGAAAATTACTGGTCGGCTAGCAGCAAAGTTGAAGCCTGAGGCAAGAAAATATTAGGTATTTGCTCTTCCTTGAAAAATATGTTATACTATACGCAATTCATAACATATTAAGGGGGTTGTCATGACAAAATCACAAAATGTAGCTGGGCAGCAGCAACAAGAAAAAAAGCTGCAGAATAGAGATTGGCGTCAATTGCTGGTAGATTCAATACCGCTGCAATCATCATTCATTACTTCATTACCAGCTTGGCCGGCATTATTTGATAAAGAAGGTGCTTATGTGGTTGATGCTTATTTAGCTACAACATATTGCACTTTAGCAACCTTATATAGTAGTGGCACTGCAAGAGAAAGAGTGGCTCTTGAACGAAATAAGAATTTACTAAACCAGGTTAAAAATAACTTGCATGAAGAACAAAAAGAATCTTTAGCAATATATGAAACATATTTAACAGATAAATTGAGTAAAAATAATTCTTTTAAAATGCCAGCTGCTTTACTACATTTAGTAAGTTCTGTAGTTGGATGGGCTAATAGTTTGGATACTCAGCAAAATGGTGGTGGCCAAGTAAATACATGGCTTAATGTGGGTGTTTTTAGTTTAGCTTTGTTATCGACAGCTTTATTTAATCATGCCCATTTTTCAGCTCCGAAATTCTCTGAGGCTGAAGGTATGTTATTAAGCGATATGTTAAAAGAATTTGCAACAGAGAAAGAATTAGATCCTGATCTACAAAATGATATAAAAAATCTTGCAGCAGCAGTAACAGCAGATTATCAAAGAGATAGTCAAACAATACTTAAAAAACATGGTGTGCCTTTTCTTATTTCTAATGCAGCTTTCATTCAAGGTGCAGTGGCACTTAGAGAGTTAAGCTCGGTTTTAGATGAAGGAGCTTTAAAAGATACAGTGCTTGCTGTTACAATTTTATATTCAGCTCTGATTAATATAAATAATGTGGTCAATAATAGTTTGCGTACAAGTGAAGCCTGGTCAGATCTTGCAGCAGCTTTTAAAGAAAATGCATCTGGTCAATATAAGTTAAATGTTGGAACAGATGCAGTTGCTAAAAGTGCGGCATTTTTGGGGCAATGTTTGGCAGTAGCAGCTAATCTTAGTTACCGCTCTGCTAATTTAGCTGAGGCAGAATTTAGTGAAGAGCAAAATCAAGATTATTTAGGTACAATTTTTTATACTACTCTTGCCGTAAGTGCGCTCTATGGAGTTATTTATATGGCTAATAAGCCGCAATTAGAAGCGGCTAAAGCAGAATTTAAGGAAGGTCAAAAAGCAAAATTGGACGATAGAGTCGAAGAGTTGGCAGATAGAGAGAAGCTTGAATTAAGAGAGTTTAGTTTAACTACTACCAATGCTCAGAATGAAATAGCAGGCAATATTGGTAGCAGGGTAGCTGCTGTTTATAGCTCAGAATTACAAGTTGAGCGAGGTCAAGCTAGAAGTTTTTCACAAAGAATAGGAGCTTTTAGAAGAAATGAATCTTGTTCTATCTGTTAGATTTGAAATAGTCTCATTTGCAATTAAGGTCATTAATGCTATAAGAATCCCTGTAAAAATAGCAAATATTTTATAGATAGAATGGCAAAAGAAGAATTAATTCAGTTTGAAGGAAAAGTTATTGAAGTTTTACCTAATACTATGTTCAAAGTTGAACTAGAAAATGGTCACGTAATTTTAGCGCATACTTCTGGTAAAATGCGTAAACATCGTATCAGAATTTTACTTGGTGATGAGGTAACTGTGGAGATGACTCCTTATGATTTAACTAAAGGTCGTATCACGCACCGTAAAAAATAATGCAGCGTCTTATCCTTGCGTCTGGTTCAAAGTCACGCCAGGCTCTGCTTAAACAAATTAATGTTATTCCAGATCTTATTGATCCAGCTGATATAGATGAAACTCGTCTAAAAGGTGAGAAACCACTCGAGATGGTTAAACGTCTCTCTCAAGCTAAATGTCAAAAAATTGCCGAGAAATATCCTGAAGATGTGGTACTTGCTGCTGATACAGTTTCTGTAGTTGGCACCAGAGTTTTAGATAAAACCTATGAAGCCGCAACAGAACGCAAATATCTTAAATTAATCGGGGGGAGAAGGCATCGTCTTTATACTTCAGTATCAGTTGCGGTTGCAGCCCAAGATATTTTTGTACAAAAAACTGCTATGTCAGTATTAAAATTTAAAAGATTTTCAGCAGCAGAAATTGAAGAAATTATTGCTTGCCGTCAGTGGGAAGGCTGTTCTGGTGGTTATGCCATTGAAGGTTTAATGGGTAAATATTTAGAATTTACCTCAGGTTCAGTTTCTAATATTATGGGCTTGCCACTGCATGTGGTTCATAATATATTCTCAGGCATTCCCATCAATATTAAAGGATATAGTAAATCATAATGGCGGCTAAGATCAGAAATTTTTCAATTATAGCACATATTGATCATGGTAAATCAACCCTTGCTGATCGCCTGATTGAGGAATGTGGTGGTTTAGAGAAGCGTGAAATGTCTTCACAAATTCTTGATTCAATGGATATTGAGCAAGAACGTGGTATCACTATTAAATCACAAACTGTAAAGCTTGATTACAAGGCTAGCGATGGTGAAACTTATATGCTTAATTTAATTGATACGCCAGGACATGTGGATTTTTCATATGAGGTGTCACGTTCACTTGCAGCTTGTGAAGGATCATTATTAGTAGTTGATGCAAGTCAAGGGGTCGAGGCGCAAACTTTAGCGAATCTTTATCAAGCGATTGATAATGATCATGAAATTATTCCTGTGTTAAATAAAATTGATTTGCCTGCTGCAGATCCAGAAAGAGTCTTGCAAGAAATTGAAGATATTGTTGGTTTAGATGTTTCTAATGCGGTGTTAGTTTCTGCAAAAACCGGTGAGGGTATTCAAGATGTTTTGGAGGCAATTGTACAATATATTCCAGCACCAGCATCTGACACAGAAAAGCCTCTTAAAGCCCTGCTAGTTGATGGTTGGTATGATGCATATTTAGGCGTAGTTTTGCTGGCGCGTATCTTTGAAGGTAAGCTTGAAGTTAATCGCAAAATAAAAATGGTTGCAACCAATGCTAAATATGAAGTGGATGAGGTTGGGGTATTTACGCCAAAAAAACATAAACAAAAAGAATTGAAAGCTGGAGAGGTTGGTTTTGTTAATGCTTCGATAAAAGAGCTTACTGATTGTAAAATTGGAGATACTATCACTTATGATAATCAAGAGGTGGATATTTTACCTGGTTTTAGAGAGGTGAAATCTTTTGTATTTTGTAGTATCTATCCCATTGATCAGGGCGAATATGAAAAGCTTAAAGATTCATTGCACAAATTACGTCTTAATGATGCAAGTTTAGAATTTGAACCGGAATCATCTTCGGCTTTAGGCTTGGGTTTTCGTTGTGGCTTTTTAGGCTTGTTACATCTTGAGATTATTCAAGAAAGATTAGAGCGCGAATTTGATCTTGATCTTATCACCACTGCACCAAGCGTGGTTTATAAAGTACATAAAAATGATGATTCAGTACATGAAATTCATAATCCTGCCGATATGCCAGATCCAGTGCAAATTAAGCAGATTGAAGAGCCTTGGATTAGGGCAACTATCATGGTGCAAGAGGAATTTCTGGGCGGTGTTTTGCAGCTTTGTACTGATAAAAGAGGTATACAGAAAGATCTTAATTATGTTGGTTCACGAGTTATGGTGGTCTATCAATTACCACTTAATGAGATAGTTTTTGATTTTTATGATCGAC
>CAXDRM010000023.1:0-16545 GCA_963991775.1 uncultured Rickettsiales bacterium
CAATATTGGTTTTGATAGTTTTTACCTTAGGATCATTTGGAGCAGACATAGTATCTCTAAAATTTACAAAAGTCATAATTTCAAAACCAGGCCATTTTTCTTTTATTGTTTCTCTAATAATATCTAAGGCTTCATACTCAGCATCACCATAATCTTCAAGGCCTCTAACATTTAAATACATATCTATCATAGATGGTAACTTATCTTTTGCTTGATCACACTGTTGTTGCAGAATATGAAGGGCTTTTTTTATATCATTATAACTATTTGTATTAAATGTGCTTTCGGCAAATTTACGAACATTGCCATTCTCTTCATGCAACATAAGGAATGAATATTTTGGCTGACTAATATCTGTATTTAGATGGGTTTGTTGGCCACCGTAAAACTCTTCATGATATTTAAAAGATATTCTGTTAAAGGGTGTAAACTTAATGTGTGGCGATTTTGTTGATTTTCCTTTGCTAATTTTTCTGCATGAGAAATTTGTTTAGTATCTTCGGGCTTTGCTGCTTTGGCTGCAATATCAGCAGGAATATCTCCTTTTCTCTTTTTACCGATAGTTTGCGGTAATTCTTGTATATCTTTCATATCTCTCTACCTCTAATTTCTCTCTCATTACATGTCATCTCTCTAAAGAGGCTGTATTATAACATAAAATTGGACTAGCTCCAACAACCTATACTTGTATTTACAGGAAAGTTTCGGGCTAATAAAACCTCTGAATGAATTTGGTGATTTTTTTTGATTTATAGGAGATGGTAAAAAGAACAAAATATAGAATTAGTCCTTACAATGCAGTTTCAGATACAGCACCATTTTGAAAGATTAAACCATTAGCACGATCTTGTTTTAGTAGATAAGGTCCGTCAAGATCAGCAAAATCTGCCAGCTGAGCTAGATAATAAGCTGGCCTAATACTTAAAGAGCTACTAACCATACAACCAACCATAACTTTAAAATTTTGTTCTTTAGCTGCTTTATATAACTTTAGAGCTTCAGTTAAACCACCAGTTTTATCTAATTTTATGTTAACCATATTATATTTACCCTTCAGCTTCTCTAGATCTTGGCTAGTATGACATGATTCATCTGCGCAAAAATTGGTGAATTTCTCGGTTTTTTCAAGAAAATGATCATTCTTAGCAGGAAAGGGTTGCTCAATGATTTCTATCTTTAAAGCTTTACATAATTTAGTATAAGCCAGCATATCTTCCATACGCCATGCCTCATTTGCATCAATGACTAATTGCGCATCAGGAACTGCCTTTCTAATCTTATTAAGCCTTTCATCATCAAAACCATCACCAGCTAATTTTATTTTAAAAATCTTAAAGCCGACTTTAGTTTGCTCTACAGCTTCTTGCTGCATTTGCTGAGGCTCATCAATTACTAAAGTATATGGAATGCTCAGTTTTTTAGGAGCAGGTAATCCAGCTAATTGCCATAAGGGTAAGTTTTTTTGCTTTGCTTCTAAATCCCATAAAGCTAAATCAACAGCATTACGCGCACTGCCTGCTGGCATAATTTTTTGTAGCTCAGCTCTTGTGCAGCCTTCCTCTATAGCCCGACGTGCTGCTTCAATTTGGCGTATTGTAGATGAGGTTGTTTCATGATATCTAGGATAAGGGTAACCTTCACCTTCACCAGTAATTCCATTTTCAGTAATTGCCACATAAACTAGATAGCTATCATTGCGTGAGCCATGTGCTATATTAAAAGCTTTTTTAAGAGGAAAAATTTCTTTTTTTACGGTTAATTGGCGCATATCTTATTAATAATCTCAGTTACATCATCTAAAGCTGGGTCACAAACAGGAAGACCAGTTTTCTCTATAATTTTATTGCGATAAATTTCCCATTCAGTTTTAGGCATTTTGCTACTATTTATACAAATTCCAGCAATTTTGATTTGCGGATTAGTTAAACGACCTAATTGTAAATTAAGCTCTATAGCTTCTTGCAAATCAGCTAATGGATAATCGGGTAAATGTCTAATATGCGGACGAGTAGGGTCATGACACATAATTAAGTAATCCGCCTGTGCACCATGTAATAAGCCTAAACTTACTCCAGCAAAAGAAGGGTGGTAAAGTGAACCTTGACCCTCAATAATGTCAAACATATCTGCTTGGTTGCTAAGCAGATTTTCAATGCTGCCAGAAATAAAATCCGCCGGCACTGCATCTACTGCAATACCCGAGCCAGCTATCAAAATACCGGTTTGACCAGTGGCAATAAAATTAGTTTTTTTGCCAATTTTATTTAGAGCATCTGTGATTTTTAAAGAGCTATACATTTTACCTGAAGAACAATCTGTTCCTACAGTAAGAATTTTTGTGCCTAATTTAGGAGAACCAGTTGCAGTTTTTAATTCACCAGAAAAATGTCTGACATTATGTAATTTTACCTGATATTTTTGTGCTGCTGCTGCAATTTGCGGTTCTGCTTCTAATTTACTATGCATGCCGCTCGCAATATCAAAGCCCAATTCAATAGCTTGTAAAATAGTATCTAACCATTCTGCGGCAATATAGCCACCGCTATTTGCTACACCAATTACTAAAGTTTGGGCACCTTGCTCTTTTGCAGCTGTTAAAGATAGTTCAGGGTATTTTTCTAGTCTAAAATTTGCTTGTGCTAATTTAAGATAACCTACAACTTCATCAGGGCAGAAGCTGGCAATACCAGATGCAGTTTTAGCATCTAGCTCATTTTGTGCATTACCTAAAAATAATAAATAAGGCTTCTTTATATTTAGCATATTTTCCAGACCAATATGCTTTAAATATAAATAGCTGCATTAATAAGATGCAAGCGCTTTTTAGAAAAAGGAGCAATTTACAACCTAAGGTTGACGGATCGCAAAAGATTGATTTTTGCCTAGATTTTTAGTTTTGTGTAGCTTTAGCAACTATAGCTTTAAATGCTACAGGATCATTAATAGCTAACTCAGAAAGCTGCTTACGATCTAGCTGAATATTTGCTTTTTTTAGGCCACCAATAAATTTTGAATAGGTAACTCCTTCAGCACGCACAGCTGCGTTGATTCTTTGAATCCACAAGCTTCTGAAATCTCTTTTTTTATTACGACGATCGCGATAAGCATATTGTAGAGCTTTTTCTACTCTTTCGATTGCTATTCTGAAACAATTTTTTGCTCTGCCTCGGTAACCTTTAGCAAGATTTAGAATTTTTTTATGTCTTTTACTTTTGGTAACGCCTCTTTTTACGTGAGCCATAAGATCCTCTTAATTTTTATTATGCGTAAGGTAGAAATTGCTTAACAATTTTAGCATCAGCATCACAAAGGGTAGTAGTACCTCTAAGATCTCTGATTGCTTCTTTGCTTCTTTTTCTCATATTATGTTTTTTGCCAGCTTGACCTGCTACAACTGCGCCAGATTTTCTTACTTTAAATCTTTTTTTTGCGCCAGATTTTGTTTTTAATTTTGTTTTTGCCATTCTAAACTCTTTAAAAAGAAGAGCTATAATATAGGGGCAAATTCACAAGATGCAACAATTAATCAGAGATTTTTGCTTCAGGATAATATTTCAAAATAGTTTGAAACTCTGCGCTTTCTGCGAACTGAGCTTTTAACTCATTATGAGCTGCAGTTTCTTGATCATCTATAGATAAATTTACTGGTTGGTGCAGATTAAGCACAATTTGCCAATTTTCACCAAAAAACTCTATTGCTTTATCTTTAACATTATTAATAAAATTTTCTGGTACAGTGATGAGCTGATTAAGAATAACTTTAGTGCCGGCAAATTCTTGCAAGGCTACATTATTTTTTAATAGATTATAAAGTAGCGGTTCTCTGGTAGAAAAAGCCTCAACAAATTCGTTAAAATCACTTGGTTGAGCTTGGTTAATTGCAGGTGCATTATCTGCTGCTATTGTATCAGGCTCAGCAGTAACTTCTGTCTCACTTTCAATTAAGAAGCTTTTTTTTTTAAGGTAGCACTATCTAGCTGTGTAATAGTTTTAGCTAAATCAGCCTGTGGTGCTAAATGAGCAATTCTGATCAGGATCATCTCTAAAGCTTGAATTTGGTTAGGGCTGTGATTAACTTCACTTGCCGCTTTAAGTAGCATTTGCCAGATAGTATTAGTGACACTAATTGAGATTTGTCCAGCTAGTATTTTGATTTCTTCCTCGATTTTGCTGCTTAATTTGATCTCTTTAAAAGCATCACCTAGGATAATAGCCTTACTTGCTAAATAGGTGATTTCTAATAAATCATTTAAAATATTTTTTACTTCAGAGCCTGCAGAATAAATTTCATGTAAAATATTGAGTACTTCTTTAATCTCGCCAGCAAGTAGTTTTTTATATAATTCTAAACTAGCTGCAATACCTGAAAAACCAAGGGCAGTACGAATCTCTTCAGCAGTTAAATTATTTTTGGTAACTAGGCGCATTTGGTCCAGAATCGAAAGACTATCACGCACCGAACCACCTGCTAAATTAGCAATAGTTTGTAAGGCATCATCAGCATATTTAATATCTTCATTTTCACAAATATGTTTAAGATGACCAACCAGATCTTCATTGGTAACTCTTCTTAAATCAAAACGCTGACAACGCGATAAAATTGTTAAAGGAATTTTACGAATCTCTGTAGTAGCAAAAATAAATTTTACATGTTCTGGGGGCTCTTCCAAAGTTTTAAGTAGCGCATTAAAAGCGCTATTGGAAAGCATATGCACCTCATCAATAATATAGATTTTATAACGTGCTAAAGAAGGTGTATAATTAGCATTAGTGATAATTTCACGCATATCATCTACACCAGTTTTACTAGCTGCGTCAATTTCGAGAATATCAGGATGATTATCATTTAATACTCCTTGGCAATTAGCACATTTTAAACAAGGCTCTAATTGTGAGTTTTTTTGTTGGCCATCTTCACCTAAACAATTAAGGGCCATAGCAATGATACGTGCTGTGGTAGTTTTACCCACACCACGAATGCCAGTAAGTAAAAAAGCATGAGCTACTTGATCAGTTTTGATAGCATTTTGTAAAGTATCCACCAAATATTTTTGCCCGATTAAATCAGCAAATTTTTGAGGACGATAGGTTCTAGCAAAAACTTTATATGGTTGATTCATTTCTACATTTAATAAGGAATCAGATTATATTGCTAGTACCATTAATGTCGAGAATCTTCTTGTAAATCTTGAGGCTGTTGTTTAAAATAACTCACCGTAAGGGAGAGGCAGGGTTTCATGATTAATTAGTCAGGTTCGAAAGAAAGCAGCTAGGGTTTTAAAGCACTGGGTTCCCCCTTACACTAATTCTTCCTATTTTTGGCTATTTCTGAAACAAATTTAGCTTTGCTAAATTATGTTTCAGCAGAGTAACGAAATTATCTTTTTATCTTGCGGTTACGTATTATCTATACGCGCCCTTATCTAAAAAGATAAGTTTCGTTAAAATAGCCTAAAACTAGGAAGAATTAGATACTCTCAGAAAACAACTCCGCTGCTCGATTTGAGCATTCAACAAAATTTTCTAAAAACCCTTAACAGCTAATTACCCAAACTTAATTTGATCTTTACTAAGAATATCAGAATATTCGCCAATAGTAATTAATTACAAATAAGTTTTATAAGATGATAAAAATTATAGCAAAAATATCATTTATTGTAGCAGCATTTACAACATTAACCGCTTTTTTCTATATTAGCCCGCCCTTTAAATCTTCTAAACTATTTAAAGAATTGCCCGATGATAGCAAAATAATCATCGCCGTCACTCACGTGCAATTGGCGCAGGATAAAAAACAAAATAAAATATTTTGGCAAAATACAACACGTGTAACTGATTCACTGCCAACTAATAAAGGCTATTTGGGACATGATATTAGAAAAAAAATATTTATTAATGAAGGTTGGACTCTCACTATTTGGACAGATGAAGATGCTCTAGAAAATTTTGTATATGGTAAAGTTCATGCACAAGCAATGCAACAAAGCTTGCCAGCAGTAAAAGAAGCAAGATTTGTTCGCTTTACAAGAAGAGTAAAAGATATACCTTTGTCGTGGCAACAAGTTGAAAAAATTATGCAGCAGCAAGGTCGCAAATTATATTAGTATCAAGCCTTAAAGGTTTGGTTAAGATAATTTTTCTACTTCTCTTGCAATAAAAAGTATGATATAATATATCGAAATTTGATGTGTTATAATTATGCGGAAAAAACATAATTTAAAGAGAGTAGAGGGTTGGCTGCCACTTCCAGTAGTAAAAGAAAATCAAATATTTCAAGCTGCTTCTGATATTAGTGGCCATAATCCAATGAGCGACGCTCAACAAGATATTACTATAGAAAGTCCAGAACAACCTAAACGTTTAAAATTATATGGTAAAACTTTAAAAAGGATTTTTGCTGCAGTTAAGGAAGGGGATGTAAGATCTTTTAATAGCATAATTGAGCCAGTAACGAGATATGATGGGCAAATTATCTATCCTAA
The DNA here is from genome assembly GCA_963991775.1 of uncultured Rickettsiales bacterium. Classification (GTDB taxonomy): domain Bacteria; phylum Pseudomonadota; class Alphaproteobacteria; order Rickettsiales; family JABIRX01; genus CAXDRM01. The sequence continues at coordinate 6,483 of CAXDRM010000023.1, forward strand.
TAAAAATCCTAATAAAACTTCTGAGCCATGGTTAAGTCGAGATATTTCTTCCATAGGAGAGGTAATATATTTTTTGAGAGATTATAGAGATAAAGATGGTAATAATATTTTTCATCTTGCAGGTTCTGACCACATGGCAGAGCATTTATTAGCTCATGCTTACCAAGATGCCTACAACTCAGTAAATCGCTCTGGAGATAGACCTTTGCATATATATGCAAGAAAAGGCTATGCAAACACTTTAGTTAATATTTTAAATCAACTTAATACCCGAAGATTTTATCTTGGTGCGGGCAATATTTTTAGTTGCAATAAGGATGGTAACACAATTATGCATCTAGCCCTAGATAATAAGAATGATGATCTGGCTAAGTTTTTAGCTCGGTTTGAAACTAAAGATAGAATCAATAGCTGGTTAGATACTAAATTAATGCAACATATTATAGAATATAGCATGTATGATTTTTTAAAACCTTTGCAAGATTATATATCTCATGAACAAATTGAGCAGATGCTTGATCTATCTTTACAAATGCTAGAATTTGATGAAGACATGGTGCGCTTTTTAGCTTTACAAGAATTTACGCAAGATAATCAATTAGATTGGAAGGGATTGGCACAATTGCCTAACTTTGATAAATTTATAAGCATGTCTTTAGATGATACTGAAAATAATTTTCTACATCATTTAGTCACAAAAAATGATATAAATTCTATCCAGCATATTATAGATGTTCTTGATCCTGCTTTAATTACTAAAACAAATCAGCAAAAAATTTCGCCCTTTATACTTGCTAAAAATGATCCAGATAAAGCAGAAATAAAAAAGCTATTTGTCGCAAGAGCAGCAACAAATATCGCTGAGGAAACAGAGTGCTCCCCAGGCTTTTCTTGGTTATCTTCATTATTTGAGAGAAATTCTAGATCGAATCAGGTTGTGGTGCCACAGCTACCTTAGAAAGGTTTTTCGCTTATTTGGTTAGTAATTTTTTTGAGCTTTCTGCAAAACCAACCCCGGCTTGAGTGTAAAGATCATATGCTTGATCAACACCAACCTCTTTTAAAGCCTGAATTTCATCAGAATATCTAGCTATAGAAGAAATTTTTCCTGTATAGCCTTTGGCTCTCAGATATTTGGCTGCTTTAATATTTTGTGCTGCCAAGGGCATTGCGAGAATAACTAATTTAAGTGTTTTCTTATTAATCTGTACCCTATACCAAAATTCGGGACCTGTAACATCTGCCAACTGCACGTTTATATTGTTTTTTTGATGTTTTTCTACAGTGTCTTTGCATGAGTCAAAGCCAATAGGCTTTAATTTGCTATCTTTAGTAAAGGTTTTGAAAGCGTTTCTACCTACTCTGCCCACACCCAAGATAATAATATTACTATTACCAATTACTATTTTTGTTTCATCTGAATCTTGTTCTATCCTTTGATAAGAATATAATTTTGCTTTAAATTTTTCATAAATATCAAAAATATTCTTATTTAAGAAAGCAGCAGCTATGTAAGAAAATGAAATTGCCAAAGCAATTACTGAGAGCCAATATGCATCAAGCCATCCGGCTGTTACAGAAATACTTGCAACGATTAAACCAAACTCACTATAGTTAAATAAGCCTGCTGAGCTTAGTAACGAAGTTTGACTACGCAATCCGCTGCGATTAAACAGATAATAATAAAGTGCGCCTCTTAAAGGCAGAGCTAAAGATAATAGGGCGGCAATAATAAATTGTTCAATTGATGGCATGCCTTGCATACCGATTGATAAAAAGAAGCCGAGTAAAAAGAAATTTTTAAATGATAATAAAGCTTTATTAAGTTCATCAACTCTGGGGTGTGAGGAAAGTAAATAACCAAATATTAAAGCACCAAGATCACCTTTAATATTTACTGCATCAAATAAAAATGCGCCGCTAAGTGCTACGACGATACCAAATAAAATTAATAATTCTCCGTGATTAACTAATGAAAATAATCTTAATAAAATCATTCTAATTGGCCATATACCAAGCAGCAGAACTAGCGCAAAGAGAGAAGGAATTTTATTGGCAGAAAAGGCTATAAAACCAACAGCTATAATATCTTGTATGATTAAGATACCAATAGCAATGCGGCCATAGCGTGATTTTTCATCACCTCGTTCTTCCAATAATTTAATTACATATACTGTGCTTGAGAAGGTGAGGGCTAAAGCGATTAACAGTGAAGTAACTAGATCCAGGCCAAAATGCGGAATAGAAAAAATCAGAAAGAAAAATATTAGGCTGATAGTAAAATGCCAAAGAGAGGTACCTAAAACTTCTTTTTTGATTAATTCGCCAATTTTAAGTTTTAAACCAATGCTAAATAACAAAATAGTGATACCAAATTCAGCGAAGATAGTAAGAGTTTCTTTACCTTCTTGCCAGAAGTTGCTCAGTAAAAAGCCAGCAAATAAATAACCAATTAATGGTGGAAGGCCTAGTCTAAAGGTTAAAAGTCCTAGCAAAAAAGCAATTCCAATTGGTAATAATTCGAACATATTATTTAGTTATTTTGTTAGTCTAGTGGTTTATAATATTTTTTGTTTAATTAGTGTAGATTTTTTTAAATTTAGTTGAGAAGTTTAGACGTTGCTAAATGAGCAGCTAAATTTGAAAAAAGATGAATATTTATATCAAAAAAGAATGGTGGAGGGGATGGGATTGACTCCGTTTTACTGCGTAAATACTCGTCGCATCTGCGCAAACTTTCAGTTTGCTTGCTGTCAAACCAATTATTTTATAAATCGTGGGTTTATATAGTTATATTTTTTATTGAATTAGTGTAGATTTTTTCGAAGCGCAGCGCGAAGTTTGCACGCTGGTAAATGAGCGCAAGATTTGGAAAAAGATGCGCTGATTCAATAAAAAAGAATGGTGGAGGGGATGGGATTCGAACCCACGATACGGGAGTACCGTATAACGATTTAGCAAACCGTCGCCTTCAGCCACTCGGCCACCCCTCCGGATAATGTACATCACTTTCGTGATGAGTATGATTTGGCCTCGTTAAACACCTCGGTGTCATTCTGACCAAACGTTTAAACAAAATCATAGATTTCGTTTTCTTTTTGGAGAATGACTCGTTTCGTTTGAAAAAAAGCTAATGTGCTTTTTTTCTACACTTACCTCGGCCACCCCTCCATTTCTTAACATCTATTGTAGGCTATTTTCAAATTAATAAAATTGTAAATTTCATTAATTTGGCAAAGCTGCTTTATTTATCAAGATCTGCGTGTGCTCACGTACTTCTATGTACGCTCCGCTACTCGACTTGATAATAAAACAAAAATATCTCTACACTAGATGCTAAGAAATAAAATACTTAGTCAATTATTGTAGGCTATTTTCAAATTTGTAAGACTATTAGTTTTACAAATGAAGAGCTATATTTATAACATTCTGACTATTACTCAAGAAAAAACAGAGTTAAGCATTATATATGAAAACATAATGCAGAAGATTGGTGATTTTTAATCAAATATATTGTGCTTGTGTATTTAGAGTTTTTATAATGCAATAGAGCATGCTTGTATTTTTAGCGAATGTAACTGAAAAAATTACGGAGTGTACAATAGTACATGAGTAAATTTTTGACAGTTATCATGAGCTACTCCGCTAAAACACATTTAGCTATGGCTAAATTGTTTTAGAAAAGACTGCATGAAATATTGTATTATAATTTGACTTCGAATTTATATTGAATCTTCTTCTTACGCTTCTGAGCCTCCTCTTGTTTTCTCAGGCGTTTTTCGCAAGGTTTTTCGAAATAGCGTTTCATCTTAAGAGCTCTAAAAACTCCTTCTCTTTGCATTTTGCGCTTTAAAGTTTTTAAAGCAAAATCGACATTATTATCTTTAACTAATACTTGTAACAAACTAATTACCCCGTTTATCTATATTAAATTAACAAGTCTGGCGAATATACTCAGCTCTTTGCAATAGTCAAGTAAAGTTGCAAAAGTTCAGAAGGTTAGACAGTTAGTAACAGGCTGATTATTCGTTAGCAATAATATTTAACGCTTTGGAGAAAAACTCGCGTCTAATTAGTACTGTCACAATTAAAACGGTGATAGCAATAAAAAGATAGCTATTTACAAACCAGCTTAGTACAGCAATACCGAAATAAAAGCTTTTGATGCCCATGCTAAAATGTCTGGCTGCATTACAGATTATTGCTGCATTAGCTTCAGCATCTGCCAAAGCTTTTTTATCAAGTTTTTTTGCATGATTACGTGCTAATAACAAAATTGAGGCATATTGATATTGTCTTAATGACCAAGTAAATTTGAAAAATGCATGAATGAAGATCACTGCAAGCAAGCTTAATTTAAACTGCAATTCTTCAATAGTTTGGTAGGTAATAAAAGGTAAATCATTGAGGAAAGATCTTAATGATTCAGTATGACGAAAAAGAGGCATTAAGGCACCCACAATAATTATGGCGCCAGAAGCAAAAATACCAATAGAACGCATCAGATTACCCATATTCATTACATCTGCTGCGCGATTATCACGCATAATTGAGTTTTTCATCCATTCAACACGGTGCTGACGCATTATGCTGTAAAGATTACCAGGTAGATGACGATAGCAATGTACAAAAGTGGAATAGCCTAACCAACTTAGTAAAAAAATGAAAAGTGCTATATGTTCAATATGGTTATGAATTAGTTCCATGTTTTTTTCTCAATTCAGTTGCTGAAATGTCAATTTCCGGAATATTTAAGTAACACCAATATGGTGGTTTTTTTTCGATTAGTAAAGCCGGTTCTCTATCTAGCTGATAATTGCCATAATGCTTGTAAAAGGGGCTTTGCTTGAATTTTTCTGCTAAATTATTGCGCGGAAAAATAGCAATATTAATAGTTTCGACAATTTCTTGCCATTTATACCATTTATCAAAATTGCAGCCATTATCTTCACCAATTAACCAGATAAATTTATGTTCAGGATAATTTTGCTGTAGTTCATTAATTAAGTTAATACTGTAATTTGTATTTTTTGGATCTTCGATAGATGAAACTTTGATTTTATGCTGCTTAGTAATTTCCTGTGCAGTTGCAAGGCGCTGTTCTAAATCTAAAAGCTCATTTGCTGCTTTTAGTGGGTTACGTGGTGTGATTAACCACCAGATTTCATCAAGAGCTAAAAGTTGTAAAGCAGCCAAGGAAATATGCAAATGACCCCGATGAGCAGGGTTAAAAGATCCTCCTAAAATGCCAATCTTCATAATCTGGATTTAGAGTAACCAAGTATTAACTGGTTTTCTTGGTCCACAAGGGCTATCTTCAAGGCCAACACATGGGCTTTTAAGATCTTCTTGTACTTTAGAAGAGCAGCTAGCAAGAAATAATAAAATTGTAACTAAAGTAAATAGTTTTTTCATAATAATAAAACATAGTGATTTGGTTTTTAAAAACAATTATTTTTTTAGTTGCCAATTAACAATTGGCTAATATAATGCGGAGCTCCAATAAATTTGAATAAGATGACTACTACAGTAAGCAAATTAGCAGAAATTGATAAAAAATGGTATATTATTGACCTGCAAAATATAGTTCTAGGCAGAGCTGCGGCTCATGTTGCAAAAATTTTAAGAGGTAAAAATAAAGCTAATTTTACACCTTTTTTAGATTGTGGCGATAATGTAATTGTAATCAATGCAGATAAAGTAAGATTAACTGGTAAAAAGTTAAATGAAAAAACTTACTATTGGCATACTGGTTATCCGGGTGGTATTAAATCAATCACTGCTGATAAATTGCTTGCTAAAGATGGTACCAGAGTATTCAGAAATGCAGTAAAAGGCATGCTAGCGAAAGGTCCTTTAGGCAGAAAACAATTAAAAAATCTTTATGTTTATGCTGGTACAGAGCATCCACATCAAGGTCAAAAACCTGAAGCAATTGAGTTTGCTAAGTTAAATAATAAAAATGACAGATAGTTATGGAAGTAAATTTAGAAATCGAAAATAACAACGAAGCTCAAACTCAAGCGACTGAAAGAAAACCTCGTCTTGATAAACTAGGTAGAAGCTATGCCACAGGTAAAAGAAAAACTTCTATAGCAAGAGTATGGTTGAAACCTGGTAAAGGTAAATTTATTGTTAATAAAAAAGATTTTACTCAATATTTTGCTGAAGAAGATGCAGCAAATATTGCTAACATACCTTTCCAAGTTACTGATTCTGAAAAAAAATATGATATCTTATGCACTGTTTCTGGCGGTGGTCAAAGTGGTCAAGTACAAGCTTTGAAACATGGTATCAGTAAAGCACTTAATTTATATAACCCTGAGGCTTATCACTCACTACTTAGAAAAGCTGGTTTACTTACTCGTGATTCAAGAGTGGTGGAAAGAAAGAAATATGGGCGTAAGAAAGCAAGAAAATCATTTCAATTTTCTAAGAGATAATTGTTACCTAGAAAAAGCTTGCCTAGTTATGGATTATATTTTATTTTCCTCGTTCCTTAACCTAAAATTTGAGTTTTAATATGGCTTTATATGAAGCTAACTTTATAGCAAATCAAGAACTTACTTCTAAACAAGTAGAAAATTTAGCACAAAATTTTACCGATTACCTTAAACATGAGGGCGGTAAATTAGTAAGAAAAGAATATTGGGGTATCAGAAATTTTGCTTACCCAATCAAAAAGCAAAAAAAAGGTCACTATGTGATGTTATGCATTGATTGCCCAGAAGATGCTATAGCAAAATTTGATAATAAAGTTAAAACTCAAGAAGAAGTTCTCAAATATTTTGCGGTGAATGTTCCAAATTTCACTAAAGAAGAATCTCAGCTTGCCAAAGCAAATAATGAAAATTAAGAGGTAATAGTGTCTAAAGATAATGCAAATTTAGCAGTTAGTGAAGATGGTTTAAAGCAGATTAGTAATGCTGCTAGCGTGCTTTACATGCGTAAAAATAATTTTAGCGCAAAAAAAAGAGTGTGCCCTCTAGAAGCTGTTCCCGTAGCAGATATTAATTACAAAAATATTAAATTATTAGAGCAGTTTATCTCTGAGCGTGGTAAAATTTTACCGAGTAGAATTACTGGTGTTTCTGCCAAAAAACAAAGAGCATTAAAAACTGCAATTAAAAGAGCAAGAGTTCTTGCTTTATTGCCTTTTGAAAATATGTAGGTCTAATATGGAAGTTATCTTAATCGAAAAAGTTGAAAAATTAGGTGATGTAGGTGCGCAAGTTAAAGTAAAAAACGGCTATGCTCGTAATTTTCTTTTACCCGCAAATAAAGCTTTAAGAGCATCTAAAGAAAATATCGCATATTTTGAAGCGCAAAAAAAAGATATTCTTGCTAAAAACGAAAAAATCAAAGCTGAAGCTAAGAAGATTTTTGATAAGGTAGAGAATAAAAACATCGTCATTATCAGACAAGCAAGTGATGAAGGTAAGCTTTTTGGTTCGGTCCTACCTAAAGATATTGCTGAGCAAGCTAGTGAAACTTGCCAAACTGCACTTAAGAAAAGCCAAGTTATTTTGCAAGATCCAATCAGAACTACTGGTTTATTTGATGTTAAACTTAGAATTCACGCAGATTATTTAGCTAATCTTAAAGTTAATGTTGCAAGATCTGAAGAAGAAGCTAAAGAAAATCTAAATCCTAAAAAGAAAGTTGTTGCTGAAGAAGAAGTAATTGCAGATGCAGCAGAGCAACCACAAGCTGTAGAGGTTGAGCAACAGGCTGCTGCAGATACTGAAGAATCAGCTAGTGAAGCTACATCTTCATAATAATCGATAAATTTAATCAATATTTGATTATTACTATTCCGGAGCCACCATCTCCGGCTACTTCTCCATAACCTTCACCACCTCCGCCATTTTTACCATTGTTTAATTTTAAAATATACTAACCAGATTTTTTTTGACGTAAAGCTTCTTTCTGCTTGATCCAAATTTCATTTAGCGCAGTTTTTAACTGCTCACCAACTATATCTTGATCATGTTTTTTATGTAGTTTTTTAGTTGCTTGTTCTGCAAGTTTTAAGCGGTAATTTTTATCTTTAATTATCTTTTTAAAAGCTGCAGCTAAAGCTATAGGATTATTTTGAGATGTGATTATACCAGTTTTATCATGCGCTATAATCTCATTCGCGATAAAATTATCTGCCGAAATTACAGTCTTACCATAATAATTAGCGGTTAAAATTGGCTGCCCATAATATGCTTCTTCTTCAGTAAAGCAGTAAATATCAATTTGTGGAAAAAAATCTTTAGCTTGTTGTTCTCCGACAAATTCGACATATTCTTCAATTTGATTAGTAACAGAAAGTTGAGTTAATTCTGCTAGTAATGGTCCGCTACCACAAATTTTTGCCTTGAAAGGAATTTTTTCTTTTTTGAGAATCTCAAGACTATCCAAAAATACTCGTAAATTCTGTTCTTTAACTAATGGGCAGAATGTACCTATCACCATAACCTCATGCTGATTTGCTTTAGTTTCTCGCCAATTTTTTAAATTAAGCAGATCTGGTATATGATAGTTAGACCTTGGAGTTTGGCCCATTTCCAAAGCTATGCTACGCAAGCTTTCTGAGGCAATAAATAAAGCATCAACACCGATGAAGGGTTTTAGTTCTGTGCTATGGCAGCTGGCAATTAAAGAGATTTTATATTTTTTTGCTAATTTACGACATAATGCTACAGCTTTAGCATCATGCGCTAATAAGAAATCTGCCTGTTCGCTTTTGATTAATTTGCTCAGCTTTCCAGCTAAATTGTAATTGCTCAGATAATAATTGTTACTTTTATTAGAGCCGTTTTGATATTGTTTTAAAGTGATATTATATAATTTATAGCGTTCTTTGCTAAGCGTATTACCATAGTCATGAAAGACCTGTGCAAGCTGCTTTTCATCTTTGCTAAGCAACAGATTAAAAATCTTTTTCATATTTAGGCTAAAATTTCTTGGATAATATTTTTTAAATTTTTACTTGCTGCAGTAAAAGAATATTTTTGTTCTAAGCTTTGCTCGGCATTTCTAGCAGTAGCATCGCGCAATTCGGTTTGCTCAAGATATGACAGCATTTTTTGTGCCAAATCACTAGCATCATTCATTTTAAATAGTAAGCCATCATGACCATGAGTAATTATTTCAGCTGGGCCAGCGCTATTAGAGGCTATGACTGGTATATGGTGATCAAATGCTTCTAAAATTACCAGGCCAAAAGGCTCAGCATTACTTGGTAATAACATGATATCAAACTGTTTAAAACAGGCTGTTAAATCATTTGACCAACCCATAAACTCTACTTGATTAGCAATCTTTAATTTAATAGTTAGGTTTTGCAGCATAGTTAAAGATTCGCCATCACCAAAAATTTTTAATTTAATTTGTGGTTTTTTTAACTGAGCTATTGCTTGCAAAGCCAGTTCAATATTTTTTTCTGGCGCGATTCGTGAAATAATACCAAAGCTTATATTATCAGGATCATTATTTTTACTCGCATTAATTTTATTGCGTTTGATAAAATTAGTCAGAGTAAAAATCTTGCTAACCTGGCAATTATCTTTGATTCTTTTGCTAATATGGTCTGCTACCCCTAAAGCATAATCAAAGCCATTAATTCGTTTAACCGAGCCACCATGTGAGATTGCCAAAGTTTTTGGAAAGTTACTTTTATTTATAAAGAATTTTTTTACTAAATTACATAATGCCAAGGCGCGACCACTATGGCAGATAAGCAATTCTGGCTGATATGTCTTTAATAATTTAAGAAATTTCCAGCTAGCAACAAGATCATAATGTCCTTTAATATCTAAATTTAAGAATTTAACATTAATGTGCTCTAGCTCTTGATAATATTTGAAATTATGAGGCACTATCGCATAAATCTCATAGTCTTTTTGTAGAATCTCAGAATAATATAAAAACATTTTCTCAGCTCCGCCTTTTTTGTAGCTAGGCAGAATATTAAAAATAACCTTTTTATTAGTCATGAGTTACAAAGTGAGAAGCAATTAGACACTAAAGTAATTTTCAAACTCGATCGGGTGAGGACGATGATTTAGAGCAA
>CAXDRM010000024.1:0-16445 GCA_963991775.1 uncultured Rickettsiales bacterium
ATACGCCTTTAATAGTGGCAGCTATGAATGATAAAGTTGAAATAGTCACATTACTAATTGATAAGGGTGCTGATATTAACCTAGCAAATACAGTAGGTGATACACCTTTATCAGTGGCGGTTAGTAGAGGTCATTTCAACGTAACTAAATTACTAATCAGACATAATGCTGATGTCACTAAACTTATTCAAAAAGCAAATCCTACTTTTCTTGCTGCATATGAAGAAATTAAGAAAGAAAATCTGCTCACCGACTCCTTAAAAAAAGAAAGCTTAACTAAATTTAGTAAGGAAGAGATAGATAATATAGCAACCATAGCATCATCATTGCCTGCCACTAAAGAATGGCTATTTTCGATACCAGATAATACTACGTTTTCTCTACTAAGCAAAAATAATTTAACAAAGATAAGAGAAGCAGAGAATGATTCAACAAAGGATTTAGCAAAAAATATTAATAAATTACAGACTCAAATAAGTAAAATTCCTGATAACAAATTAACTGAAGCACAAAAAGCAAATAAAGAAAACCTATCAATACATCAGAAAAATCTGTTACTACATTGTGCTGTTGCAACAGATAAAACTGAGTTACCTACTCCCTCCTCTTCACAGGTTTTTCGAGAGGTCGGTCTTAACTCAAAGATCATGCAATATGTTGGTGCTTATAGTATTGCAAAAACTGAAGGAACAGATAATACTGCCACACCAGAAAATGTTAGTTCTGTAGCAAGACTTACAGCAGAACGTGCAGGAGCAGGTAGTTCAGCAGCAACAGCAATAGGTCCATCTCGTTGATATTATCTTCTTAGATTTTTTTTGTAACTTGTTAAGAAAAAGACTATTCCAAAAACAACATGCCAGATTCAAAATGTTTAACCAACATTTTGAATCTGAAAATCACAAAAAAGAAGGATAATACCATTCACTAACCTTATTTACAGTTTTGTTAAGAGTCAAAAAGCGTAGTATTTTTGTTAAAAAATACGCAACTAATAGCCATTGCTATTGGTAAGTGTTTTTTGATAATAAAGACTAGCTTTTTGCCTTAACCCAAAGGGCAGCTAATAAATTAAAAAAATTACTTCATAAAATTTCTCGACCGTAGCTTTGGCTATGCTCTCATAATTTTACTTGTTCTTTTTTTAATTTATTCAAGCTGCAAAACTGTAAATAAGGTCAGTAAATGGTATTAGTTAACTAGTTTGTTGGCAGCTATCCATGGCATCATCCCACGCAAATTCTCACCAACCTCTTCGATTTGATGAGCTTTAGCAGAGTTACGCATGTCATTCATTTTTGGAAAGCCTGCTTTAGCATCGGCCATATATTCTTTTACAAATTCACCATTTTGAATGCGATCTAAAACATGTTTCATTTTTGCTTTAGTCTCGCTATCCACTACTTTTGGACCTGATGTAAAATCACCATATTCAGCAGTGTTAGAAATTGAATAACGCATATTAGCAATACCACCTTCATAGATTAGATCTACGATAAGCTTCATTTCATGCAAACATTCAAAATAAGCCATTTCTGGAGCGTAACCAGCTTCAATTAAAGTTTCAAAACCTGATCTGATTAATTCAGTAACACCACCACAAAGTACAGCTTGCTCACCAAAAAGATCAGTTTCACATTCTTCTTTAAAACTAGTTTCGATAATACCAGATTTACCACCACCAATTGCTGAAGCGTAAGAAAGAGCAATTGCTAAAGCCTGACCTGATTTATCTTGATGAATCGCCACTAGACAAGGCACACCACCTTTTTTAGTATATTCGCCTCTTACTGTATGACCAGGACCTTTAGGTGCAACCATAAATACGTCAAGATCAGCACGCGCTTCAATTAAGTTAAAATGAATATTTAAACCATGTGCAAATACTAAAGCAGCACCTTCTTTTAGATTAGCTTGTAAATCATTTGCGTAGATTTCTGCTTGATTTTCATCTGGTGCTAAAACCATTACTAAATCAGCCCAAGCAGCTGCTTCACTATTACTTACTACAGTAAAACCATCATTTTCTGCTTTATTCTTTGAAGCTGAACCTGCACGTAAAGCAATTTTAATATTAGGTACACCTGAATCTCTCAGATTTTTTGCATGAGCATGTGCTTGTGAACCATAACCGATAATAGCAATATTTTTAGATTTAATTATTTCCAAATCCGCATCTTTGTCGTAATATACTTTGAGAGACATTTTTCCTTATATTCGTAAAATTATTTAAAAAAGTTCATACATTCTAATGAATAACGATTTTTTTGCAACTCCAATCGAGGATTCACCTGCAAATCCTCCGCAAAATTTAAACCAGCAAAAAAAGCCGCTCGGTTATGATCAGCTTATTGTGAATTTTACCGATAATCTAAAAGCTAATAATTTGCCAGCTGTACATCTCTTTGAAGCACCGCTTGGCTCTGGTAAAAGATGTTTAAGTGAGTATCTAGCTGCCGAACTACTTGGGACCACTAGCAGCCAATATTCTGAGCTAAGCCTGCATCCAGATTTATTGATCATTGATCATCAGTTAGAAAGCGGCGTTAAAAAAGAAATCTCTATTGCAACTACACGAAAAATTAAAGATTTTTTGCAATTAACCGCAGCACAAAGTAACAATAAAGTAGTAATCATTGATTGCTTAGATAAATTAAATCATGCAGCGGCTAATAGTATTTTAAAAATTTTAGAAGAACCACCGGCAAATTGTTACTTTCTTTTAGTATGTCACAATAGCGCCAATATTTTGGCGACTATTAATTCAAGATGTCAAAAAATTACTTTGCCGCGCTTAAGCAAAATAGATATTCAAACTATTTTACAAGAACATGCTTTAGCAGAAGATCTTGAAATTCTTTATGAATTATTTCCTTATCAACCAGGTGAGATTTTGCGTTTCCATGAAAATGAAGGACTAAACTTACTCAAAAAATTTAGCGAATTAGTTGAAGCTCAGGATAAAGCTGCCTTGAAAGCGGCAATAAGCGCCCTAGATTTTAGCAAAAAGCCAGAATTATTTGGTAATTTTCAGGTGATATTTCATCATATTATCTATCAGCAAATTAAAGAAGATCTTGATAAGGCTCAGTTAATTAGTGAATTACATAATTTTCTTAATGATTTTTACGACTTATTTGCTAAAACGCAGAAATTGAACCTAGATAAAAAGAATTTTCTTATCAATAGCTTTTTTAATTTAATGAAATAGATTTATATCACATAACCTATCTCTCGGTACAACATTCATTTCATTCACGTCACTCGAGAACCGGTTAGTGTGTTTCGACGAGCCCATTATGAACAAAAATTTCTACGTTACTAGCCCTATATATTATGTAAATGATAAGCCCCATATTGGACATGCTTATACTTCTTTAGCATGTGACATTATGGCGCGCTTTAAAAAATTAGATGGTTATCAGGTAAGATTTTTAACTGGCACTGATGAACATGGACAAAAGGTTGAAAAATCTGCAATAAAAGCAGGTACCGATCCGCAAAGCTTTACTGATGAAGTATCAAAATCATTCCGCGGTTTAATTGAAACTATGAATTACACACCAGATGATTTTATTCGTACCACTGAAGCAAGACATAAAAAAGCAGCACAATATTTTTGGCAAAAATTAGAGCAAAATGGCTATATCTATAAAGATAAATATGCTGGCTGGTATGCAGTAAGAGATGAAGCATATTATGCAGAAAATGAGCTAATTGATGGTAAAGCACCAACTGGAGCTGAAGTAGAATGGACTGAAGAAGAAAGTTATTTTTTTAAGCTTTCTGCTTTTCAAGATAGGCTCTTAGAATTTTATGAGCAAAATCCAGAATTTATTGCACCGCAAACTAGACGTAATGAAGTAATTTCTTTTGTAAGAGGAGGTAAGGAATATCAAGCAGGCGCATTAAAAGATTTATCAATCTCGCGCAATAGTTTTTCTTGGGGAGTACAAGTACCAAATGATGAAAGCCATGTGATGTATGTTTGGCTTGATGCGCTTACTAATTATTTATCGGCTCTTGGTTATCCAGATAAAACGGATTTGTTAGAAAATTTTTGGCCAGCTGATTTACATTTAGTAGGTAAAGATATTTTGCGTTTCCATGCAGTTTATTGGCCGGCTTTTTTAATGGCTGCCGATTTAGCATTGCCTAAAAAAATTTTTGCGCATGGTTGGTGGACTAATGAAGGACAAAAAATTTCTAAATCATTAGGTAATGTGATTGATCCCCTTCAGCTAGTCGAAGAATATGGTTTAGATGCAGTACGCTATTTTTTAATGCGTCAGGTCCAATTTGGTAGTGATGGTAATTATGAAGCAGCCAGTTTATTGCGTCTTTATAATAGCGATTTAGCTAATAATTTTGGTAATTTGGCCCAACGCAGCCTGAGTATGATCAAAAAAAATTGTAATAATCAAATTCCTGCAGCTGGCAAGTTGGATGAGTCTGGCCAAAATTTATTAGATACTGCCTATCAGCTAATTACAAAATTGCGCACATTAATAGATGCGCAAGATTTTAGTAATTATTTAAGCGAGGTTATTAAGCTTTCAGCGCTTGCTAACGAATATATTGATAGCGCCGCACCTTGGACGCTTAAAAAAACTGATCCGGCACAAATGCAAACTGTGTTATATGTTATTGCTGAAACAGTAAGAGTAATTGCTAGCTATTTAACGCCAGTAATACCAGATGCTACTAGTAAAATTTTAAATATCTTAAATATTAAAGAAGTGTCTCTAACCGATATAACTGCGCAAAAATTAACTGCTGGCACTGAGCTTAATGAGTTAGTGATAGCCTTTCCTAAGCTGGAGGAGAATTAACCTAATATATTGCCCATTTGGTGTTTAGGTAAGATAAAACATCACTATTTTCTTGCTCTGTCAAAATAGCATTATAAATTAAGATCTCTCCAATAAATCCATCGAGAAATTGTTGTACATCTGCTGTTTGGGCTCCAATTGTCAAGGCCCCACTACTACTAGTATATGACCCGGTATTAGTACCAATTAAACTCCCATTAACCGCAAATGAAAGTAAATCAGTCGAACCTTGACTTGAAATCATTGCAATAGCAGGAGATGAAATATTATAAGTTGAATTTATAGTAATATTTGGATCACGAAATCCGCTGCCTAAAATTCCTGAAGTACTTTGATATAAATATATCCTCTGAGAACCAGTTATATGAGATAGAAAAAATCTATTATTTGGTGGGGATGAATTATCACTTTGACCTACAGCATAAATGGTGAATGATCCTGTTGCTAAATTACCAAAAATATTAGAGCTAACGACTAAATTGTCATTTCCATCAAAATCTAAAACATTTAAACCATTAAAAGTTCTAGTTTCACTGGAGGGATATCTACCAGATGAGGTTTCCACAGCAACAAAACTATTAGGTGATTTATCATTCCAGTTAAACTGAGTATCTATTACTATAGTATCCGTATCAGCAGCATCTAACCACAATGCTAGATCTTCAGTTACTGTTAAAATATTTTCTTCGCTAGATTCTTCAGTATCAATATCTGTTGCCTGCCAATTATTATCTGCTTGATTTAAGGAGACTAAATTTTCAGTATTACTAATTAGTTTCTTACTTACCTGAAAACCTGCATAAGCCACAGCTATAACAATAATGGCGATTGCTACTTCAATTAGGGTAAAACCTTTTGCTGCTCTTATTTGTAAATGCTTAGCCATAGAAAGTTATTTTTTTAAGCTTAGTTAGATTTATAAGTAATAAATATTTGTCGACAAGGGTTAATGTGGGGTTTTTTCAAATTATCATCTTTAACAGATTTTTCCATATATCGTTATTTGGCATAAAACTTTTGCATGAAAAATTTGCACGAATATTTGAACTACACTTCAAAAATTCCCGTTAATTTTTGAAGTTGTAAAAGATTTTATAGTAGCTATTAAAGGTCTTTATAAGATAGGATCTGATAATCTTTAAATTGGTAACTCTTTTGCCCACCATAAATTAAGGATTTATTGATCTTAATGTTTTCAAGCTCAGGAAATGCAACAAAATTTCTAAAAAAATGATTACTAACAGTTTGAGCTAGTTTAACCTCGCAAAGTTCAATTTCTACACCATTATCTTTAATGATATCTATTTCATTACCGTTTGAATCACGATAAAAATAAAGATTATCTCTTTGCCCTTGATTGAAACGCTGCTTAAGCAATTCAGAAACTATTAAGGTTTCAAACAAAGCACCTTTTAAAGGATGAAATTTTAATTGTTCTTGCTCATTAATACCCAATAAAAAACTTGCTAGGCCCACATCTAAAAAAAATAATTTAGGAGCTTTTACTAATCTTTTGTTAATATTTTGATGATAGGGCTGCAGCAATTTAATTACAAAGCTAGCCTCTAAAATATTTAGCCAAGATTTAATCGTATTATGTTGTACGCCACATTCATTTGCAATGTTAGAAAGATTAACTAATTGACCAGTGCGTGCAGCACATAATCTTAAGAATAAATTAAATTTGGCTAAATCTTTAACATTAATTAAATTTCGAACATCTCTTTCTAAATAGGTTTCCGTATAAAAAGAGAGCATTTCTGTTGGTACTAAATTTTTGGCAAAAATTCTGGGGTAAAAACCACGATAAAGCAGCTCTTCTAGTCTAGGTAATTTTTTAGGATAAGCTTCTGCCATAGTGAAAGGTAGTAATTTTACAATAGCAGTTCTACCGGCCAGAGATTGTGAAATATTGTTAAAAATCTCAAATTGTTGGCTACCTGTTAAAATAAATTTGCCAGGCTGATCATCCTCATCAACTATGGTTTGTAAGTAAGAGCATAAATCAGGTGCGCGCTGCACCTCATCAATAATTGCCCCTTTTGCATATTCTTTTAAAAACCCCTTAGGATCTTCAGTAGCAAAATTTCTATTATCCAAATCTTCTAGTGATATGTAGGGCTTATCTGCGAAAATTTCTTTAGCTAGAGTGGTTTTGCCAGACTGTCTGGGCCCTACTATGGTAATTATAGGATATTGCTTGGCATAAAGCTTTATTTTGGTAGATATTTCGCGTTCTCTGGTCGTCATAGCTAGTTTTTATCTATAGGTTTAGATTAACACAATCTATGTAAATTGTCAATTGGATTACCAATTTACATAAAATCCTGGGAACGATTTCCCAACAGTTAGAGCTTGTCCATTGTTTTATAACTATTCGAGTTTAGCTGTGCCATCGCGCATCAGGAGTATTTGTGAATAACCATTTTGTTATTCACAAAACGGACAGCGATGCATAGCTAAACTCGAATAGTTATTTTTAAAACTTCCTAAAAATGTAGCAAAAACTAGATAAAAATATTTTTTTGCCATAGAACTATCACAAAATAAAATAAGTAGGTTAGATGCAACGTTCAGCTTTTACTCTTTTAGAACTAGCTATTGCTATGATTATTTTAGGTCTGCTTACTGCTACTGTGCTAGTTGGTAAAGAGCTGCGCAAAGGTGCACAAATCAGATCTACCATCAAAGAAGTTGAAGAAATTAATATAGCATTAAGTAATTTCTATGAGGCTTTTCAAGCTCTACCTGGTGATATGTCAAATGCCTCAAGCTATTGGCCAGATAATTGTCCCACTAATTGCGATGGTGATGATGATAAAATTATCGAAGCCTATAATGAAGCTTTACTCAGCTGGTTTCATCTTACTGCCGCTAATTTGTTAAAAGGTGATTATTCAGGTGTTGGAGATGGTGATACAAGCACACATACTGCTCATGTTAATGCACCAAAATCTACTTTTCAGGCTGGGCAATATGCTTTACTACATTATCATCAAGAGCATTTTCCTGATCAACATATGATTATCCTTGGCGGACCTAAAAATACAGATATTGGTTTGCTGGCTATTCTTGATCCAAATTCTGCATATAATCTTGATAGTAAAACAGATGATGGTTTACCAAGCAGTGGTAAAACCTATGGGCGTAATGGCTGGAATGTTGATTGGGATAGTACTAATTGTTTAATTGATGAAAATGGAGCACGCGAAGCTAATAGTGAAACTATCGATAAAAACATCGAATATAATATGGATCTTAATACAAATGAATGTATTATGGGCTTCAAATTAATTAGCCATATTGGCTATGATGACTCTAGAACAGAGACTGATTAACAATTTTCTAACTTAAAATACTAAAAGCTATGGCACGTAAATTCTTTGGCACAGACGGTATTAGAGGTAAAGCAAATAGCGGTAATGTTACGCCTGATGTAATGATGAAGGCTGGTCAAGCAGCTGGTGTCAAATTTAGACGAGGCGAACATAAGCATCGCGTTCTAATTGGTAAAGATACTAGACTTTCTGGCTATATGATTGAAAATGCTTTAACTGCTGGTTTAGTTTCAATGGGTATGGATGTTATTTTAGCAGGCCCTATTCCGACTCCAGCTGTAGCAATGCTTACTAAATCAATGCGTGCTGATTTAGGTATTATGATTTCTGCCTCACATAATCTTTACCAAGATAATGGTATCAAACTTTTTGGCCCAGATGGTTTTAAATTATCCGATAATTTAGAACAAGAAATTGAAGAGCTAATGCATAAAGATTTAAGCAAATATTTAGCAAATGCCGAGCGTATTGGTAAAGTATCACGTATTGATGGTGGTGCGGGACGTTATATTGAGCATCTTAAAAATACCTTCCCCAAAGGTAAAACTTTAGATGGCCTAAAAATTGTTATTGATTGTGCTAATGGTGCTGCTTATAAAATTGGCCCCACAGTATTATGGGAATTAGGTGCTGAAGTTATCACTATTGGTACTAATCCTAATGGTTTTAATATTAATGAAGATTGTGGCTCAACTAAGCCAGTAACTTTATGTCGTGAAGTAGTGCGGCATAAGGCCGATTTAGGTATTGCACTTGATGGTGATGCAGATCGTTTATTAGTGGTTGATCATAAAGGCCAAGAAATCAATGGAGATCAATTAATTGCGATGATTGCCAGCTATTGGCAAAATCAAAATAAATTACGTGGTGCAGGTGTAGTCACTACTAAAATGTCTAATTTAGGTTTAGAAAAATATTTAGCAGAGCAAAAATTGCGCCTTAAAAGAACCAATGTCGGTGATCGCTATGTTTCAGAATATATGCAAGAACATGGCTATAATGTAGGTGGTGAGCAATCTGGTCATATTATTTTAAGCGATTATTCTACTACTGGTGATGGCTTAATTGCTGCCTTACAAATTTTGGCTGTAATGGTGGAATCTGATCAGAAAAATAAAAAATTCATTCAAGCTTTTACGCCATTGCCGCAAGTGCTCAAAAATGTAAAAATCAGCAAAGATTTTTCACTTGATGATCCAGAAGTAATCGACATTATCAGTAAAGCAGAAGAAAAACTAGGTGATAATGGACGGGTTCTAGTCAGAAAATCTGGTACTGAGCCTTTAATCAGAATTATGGTGGAAGGTAGTAAATTATCTGAAATTAATAAACTTGCTGAACAGATTGCTAAAAAAATTGCTGATAAAAAATCATTCAATTCAATTAATACCATAAATATTGTAAATAATGCCTGGAAACATCTTAGTGATAGCTGGCTCAGACTCCGGAGGGGGAGCGGGAATTCAAGCAGATCTGAAAACCATAAATAATCATGGCTGTTTTGGTACAACTGCTATTACTGCAGTTACTGCCCAAAATTCTAAAGCTGTAACGGCTATTCATGCCATACCAACTGATTTTATAGCTAAACAAATAACTACTGTGCTTACTGATTTTAAAATTTCCGCAGTAAAAATAGGCATGGTTGGCAATCTCGAAACTCTAAAAGAAATTCAGCATACTCTGAAAAAAGCTAAATTAAATATTCCCATTATTTTTGATCCAGTAATGGTGGCAACAAGCGGAGATAAATTACTTAAAGAAACTAAAAAAACTATCGAATTTATTCGAGACGAGTTTTTAAATTTTGCGAGTATTATTACTCCAAATATTCCTGAAGCTGAACAGCTATGTAGCATGAAGATTAATAATCTGGATGATATGGTTATTGCTTGCAATATGCTTAAAAAATTAGGTAAAGCTAATGTGTTGCTTAAGGGTGGTCATTTAGATGATGAGATGCTGCATGATGTTTTACAAACTAGCAAACATATTAAAATTTATAAAAGCCCCAAGATAAAAACCCAAAATACGCATGGTAGCGGTTGTAGCCTAGCTAGTGCTCTTGCCTGCAATTTAACTGATAAAACTGATTATGTTGAGGCTGTGGCCAGTGCCCGCAAATATATTTATAAAGCTATACAAAATTCAGTTAAGCCTGGTTCCGGGCATGGCACTTTGGGTAATATCAGAACCTAGATATAATTATACATTACACAAAATTCTATGATTTACAGATAAATAATATTGACTGTAATATATTAGCACCATAAAATAAAAGTAGAACAATCCAAAAATATAATCTTTTTGTTAAATATGCTTAGTCTTATCTCAAAATCAGGAAATCTCGATACTTTAAAATCTGCAGGCTTTTTAACAGATAATGGCTTTAATAAAAAACAGGCAGAATCCTGTATTCAGCTTTTAGACAATATGCAACAACATAATGTTAAAAAAACTGATTTAACACATTTGGCTACTAAATTAGATATTAAATATATCGAGAATCAAATTAGCAAAGCGCAATTAAATAATGCCATTTTAATGATAAGCTGCTTTTTGGCTCTTGCTGCTTTTATAAAACTTTAGAGTTAACCATCTAAATTATCTGCCCCTACCAGGTGATTCTAGTTGTGCTTCCTGTGTTCGTTTTGCTTGAAATTCTTGCTCTGGTTTATTTTCTAATATAGCTGCACGACGTTCTGTAGGCATGGTTTTAAGATTCTGCATGATATTGTCGTAGAGAATATTTTCTATTTGCTCCTCTAGTTTCTGTCCTAAAATATTTTGTTGTTCAGGATTTACACCATGCATATCAGTTAAGCGATAAATTATTGATTCTACTTTGTCAGATAAAGGCTGACCTGCTAAATAGCAATATGCCCCTCTGCCATAAATATCTTTAGCATGCGGATTTACTCCCGCGTTTATTAACGTCTCTAAAATTTCAGATTGCTGGTTAGCAATAGCACACATTACTAGATTTCGACCCTGATCATCACAATGTCCCGGATCAAAACTTGACATTGTTACTAATTGTTTAACTAAATTAAGGTTTCCATCTATTATTGCTTGTGTAACTATATGATTATTATTTTTTATAACGGCTGGAGTTACCACTGCAAAAATTAATGATGCTTTTCTAAAATTTGGATCTGAAGCAAAATTTTGTATCTTTTTATTCTGATTTTCATCATTCCCAGAATAATTGTTTGTTTGGTTTGGCTGAGCTTTAGTTTCGGCTGTAACATTAGTTCCACATAAAATGCTATAAGATGATTTTGGTTCAATTGATAAATCAGGATTTTCTTGTACAATCCTAGCTAATTCCTGTGTAACATAGCGACGATCTATAGGTACAGCTTTCTTTTCCAATGTTGCTAGTATAATCTGATAAACAGATAAAAATCCCTTTAAGTTCTGTTCTGTGGCTCTAAAATATTCACCATAGAAAATCTCTTTTTCTTGCCGTTTTATTAAATAGACAGTCCTATCATATGCTTCAGCTCCTAACTTGTCTTTAATGGGATCTTGATATTTCTCATATATTATTTTATGGCTCATTATTTGAGCTTCAAGTCGTTTGATAAGATCCATTTTTTCTTTTGGAATATCTGCTATAAAATCAGCATATCGCACTTTTGGATCACTTCCAAATCCTTCTTGCTTTGCTGCGCTAATTACATTACGTGCGTTTTGGCAAATAAGATTTATATAGTTAGTCGCTTGTTCATCTGTCATTGCGTATAGATTTCCTGCAAGTATCAGATTATTTGCCTTATTAAGATTGATAAAAAGATCTGCTGATATGTGATCCCTTAATGTTTCCAGAAGCGTATCTAGTTTTGTTGCCAATCCTTTTAATATTTGAGCTTTATTTTCTCTATCGCCAACGCTGCTAGCAAAATTTCTTGTTTGCGCGTTTAGAATTGTATAACTTAGTAATGGTGCAGTTCCAGCGGTGAATATGCCAGAATTTGTGCCAGTAATTCTAGATCTAGATAAAGTGCTATAGAATGATTGCTTGCCTATTGTTGGTAGAACATTATGTGCTGCAATTGTATTTAATAAAGCAGGATTAACTGTTTGCGTTGCTGTTCCTAAATATTGAGTTGTTCCTTTTGCTGCAAGCTTTGCCAATCCTTTTGTGAAATCTTTCATAATACCACCTTTTTAAATTATATATTTATACAAAATCCCAGCTTTATTTATGATTTTGTAGCTTATAAATAAAGCTGGGACTCGAAATAACTATAGCATATTTTTGAGACAAGAGCAAATGAGGGTGATAAAAGTCAGAATAACTTTTTAATTAATTGGCTTAATTCAGCAATGATATTTTTGGCTATTACTGATCCTTCAATAATTTTGTGCAGGTCAGAATTTGGGTCTCCTAAATTTTGTAAAAACTCTTTCAGATGAGACTTGGTATAACTTTAAGGCACCTCATCCAAACCATGTTTTTTGGAAAAAGGATGGCATTTGGCTAGACGTTTTAAGGTTAACCAGCCACCTTTCAAAATACCATATTTACTAATTGCTTGTTCTGCATATTCGGAGCAGCTTGGCACAAATTTGCAGCATGGGCTATAAAGAGGTGATACCACAAATTTGTAAATTTTAAATGGTAAGCTAAGTAGTAATTTTACTAATTTCATTTTATTATCTGCAGAAAATACTTATATAAATATTAGACGTAAAAATGAAATTTTCTAATAAAAAATGGTTAACACTTATTATATTTTTTAGCCTAATATCTTTACTAATTATTAGTTTAATTGGGCCAGTCATGAGTAATGTTGAGCAACCTCCTTATGAAATATTAGCAAAAAAAGAGCGTATCGAATTTAGACAATATCAGCCCATGATTATTGCTAAGGTTGTTGTTTCAGGTACAAGAGAAAATGCTTTAGGAAATGGCTTTCGACTAGTTGCTGATTATATTTTTGGTAATAATCTAGCTGAGCAAAAAATTGCGATGACTGCACCAGTCGAGCAACAAAGCATAGCCCAAATAAAAAAATCTAGCGCTGTACAGCAAAAAATTAAAGATGATGAATGGCAGATAAATTTTGTAATGCCTGCTCAGTATAATTTAAAATCTTTACCTAAGCCAAAAAACCAAAAAGTTAGTTTAAGCAAAATCCCTGCTAAAAAATATGCAGCTTTACGTTTTTCAGGAAGTAACTCGAGCAGTAATATTGCTAAGCATGAAAAGCAGCTTTTAGCATATTTAGCCGAACATAATATTGCGTATCAGCCTCCAGTAAAATATGCTTTTTACAACCCACCTTGGACATTACCCTTCCTCCGCCGTAATGAAGTTATGGTTGAGATACAATAAAAAGCTTAGCTTACATTTATTCCTAAAATACCCATTAACACCCAATATTAAAATAGCTTTCTAATTAATTGACTTAGCTCAACAATAACATTCTTAGTAATTCCTGCTCCTTTAATAATTTTATAAGTATTAGAATTTGCATCTCCCAAATCCTGCAAAAATTGCTTCAAATTAGCTTTATATTTTTTAGAAGGTTCAGTAATTTCTGCTTTTACTTTTGATATTTTTTGTACAATTTTTTTATCATCCAACTCACTTAAGATACGATTTAAGATATCAATAATTTTACCTTCCAGCTCTATACTGCCAATAGTAAAATTATTGTAATTTCTAATTTCGATAGGCCGTTCAATCAGTTTGAGCAAAAGATTCTTTATACCCGCCACATCTTCTTTAATTAGCTTATTTGACTCCACTAATTCATCTATTGATTGTTCAATCTGACGAATTCTTGGTTCGTTAACAGTATAACCATTAAGTAGGTGTTGCCTCAGTATTTTTGTCGCCCACTGACGAAATTGAGTTGCTCTTTTGGATTGTACTCTATACCCAACAGATATTATTATATCCAAATTGTAATGCTCAATTTCTCTTTTAATTAATCTATTACCTTCTTTTTGAACTATAAAGAAATTCTTTATAGTTCGACTCTGATGTAGTTCCCGCTCTAGATATATACTCTTTATATGTTGTCCAATATTTTGAACAGTAGTGCTGAACAAAGTAGCCATCTGTTTTTGAGTTAACCAAACAGTTTCATCAAAAACATTAACATTAAATGAAATTTCTCCGTCTTTTGAGTTATAAATTACCAGATTGTTTAATTTTGCATTCATCTTCTAACATAATAATTAGATATTTTTTCTCTGGTAAGGCAAAATGTAGCATAAAAGCATAGTAACCTTTTTGCAAAGATTATCTGAACACTCAAATAGGTGATAATCACGGTCATAACTTAAATATCAAAAGACAAATGCTTTTTACAACCCACCTTGGACATTATCCTTCCTCCGCCGTAATGAAGTTTTGGTTGAGATACAATAAAAGCTTAGCTTATCTTTATTCCTAAAATGCCAAATCCCATCTTTATTTTGACTTAAAGTCAAATTTATATTAATATCATAGTATTATTTATATATTTAAAAGCTTATATCTAATATCATGTTATTACTTACTACGGTCGCAAAAGCGCAAGAAAAAATTGCTGAGAATACTCGTGCGCAGCGGCTTGCAATGGGGTTAACTCAACAAGGTTTAGCTGAACGTTCTGGGGTTGCTTTGCCAACTTTACGCAAATTTGAACAAAAAGCTCTTATCTCCTTGGAAGCTTTTTTGAAGTTACAGATGGTTCTTGGTGGACTTGAAAATATTGTCAGATCAATTGAGCCTCAAACTTCTGAATTTTCTTCAATTGATGAAGTTCTTCGAACTAACAAAAAACCAACGCGTAAAAGAGGAAAGCGCCAATGAAAAATTCGGTAAAAGAAGTAAAGGTTGGTTTAAATTTTGGTGATAAAATTATTCCTGTTGGACGTTTAGCAATAAATGATCGTCAGATTTATTTTCAATATCACGACTCATTTATTGAACAAAATCTTAATGTTTCACCATTTCACCTACCACTAAAATCAAGTGTATTTAGCTTTGATTATAATTTATTTGAAGGCATGCCAGGAATCTTTAATGATAGCCTTCCTGATGGCTGGGGTCGCCTACTTTTTGATCGTTTTGTCAGATCTTTTGGAATTTTACCATCAAACATTACTCCACTAGATCGTTTGACTAATGTTGGCTTAAATGGTCTGGGCGCACTTATTTACGAACCTGACAATAGCACTCTAGAAAGTGATAGCAGTATTAACTTGGATATGTTGGCAGAACAGGCACGGGAAGTTTTAGAGGGAACATCTGATGAAGTTTTGCAAGAACTTTTGGCCTTAAACGGTTCATCAGCTGGTGCACGTCCAAAAGTTCTAATAGGTCTGAACAATCAGCGGAACAATATTATTCATGGCATAAATAATTTACCTAATAGGTACCAGCCTTGGATCGTTAAATTTGGCAATATGCAAGATGGTAATGATGCTGGAGCGATTGAATATGTTTATGCTTTGCTGGCCAAGAAATCTGGAATTTCTATGCCTGAGGTGCACTTGTTTCCAGCTAAGAAAGGTGCTGGTTACTTTGCAATTAGGCGTTTTGATAGGAATGGCAAAGAGCGTTTTCATATGCACACAGCATGCGGACTTCTACATTCTGATTTTAGAGTACCTTCACTTGATTATGAAGATTTAATTGCTCTTACTAGCACACTTACAAAGGATATTCGTGAAATTGAAAAATTATATCAACTTGCCGTGTTTAATGTGCTTGCGCATAACCGCGATGACCACTCAAAAAATTTCAGTTTCCTCATGGATAAAAAAGGTGAATGGAAATTGTCACCAGCTTACGACTTAACTTTTTCATCTGGTCCACGTGGCGAACAAAGCACTATGGTCATGGGTGAAGGAAAAAATCCTACTACTGAACATCTAATTAAATTAGGATATGAAGCCAAATTATCAAAAATTCGTATTAATGAAATTATCGATAAAACAAAAACTGCGCTAGAAAATTGGGAAGTTTTAGCAAAAGAGCATGGGGTGTCTAAAAATAATATCCGATTAATCAGCAAGCATCTGAATCGTTCTAAACTCTAAACTTAAACAGCATTAAAAAGGCATCTATCTAAATTTACCATTAACAAAATAATTATAGTTATACCTACATTTAGGTTGCAGGAGCTGAACACAGAAAAAAAGCTTGAAGGTTACGAGCCTGACTCATAAAGGTTGACTATAGAGAGATATAAGTTTAATAATGCACCCTCATCTTTGACGCGGGGTGGAGCAGCCCGGTAGCTCGTCAGGCTCATAACCTGAAGGTCGT
>CAXDRM010000025.1:0-15903 GCA_963991775.1 uncultured Rickettsiales bacterium
ACGAGAAGGAGGTCGTACGGTAGGTTCTGGAGTTGTTGCTAAAATTATTGAGTAGTCACTCTTAATTTTGGGAGTGTAGCTCAATTGGTAGAGCGCCGGTCTCCAAAACCGGAGGTTAGGGGTTCGATCCCTCTCGCTCCTGCCAAATTAAGCAAGAAGGTTTTTATAATGAAGTTAGCAAATTTTTTTGGCGAAACTAAAAAGGAAGTTTCAAAAATTTCTTGGATAGAGAAAAAGGACTTATTACAAGGAACTTTATCAGTGTTCTTTATTGTAGGCATTTTTTCAATTTTCTTTCTCTTGGTTGATTTGGTTATCTCAAGAACTATAACTTATATTTTAGGAGTATTTTAAATGAGTTTTAAATGGTACGTAGTACAAGCATATTCTGGTTCTGAAAAAAGTGTGATGAATTCTATCACGCAAAGAGCAGACAAGGCAGGTATGTCAAAACAGATTGAAGAAATTTTTGTGCCAATCAAAAAAGTTGTTCAAGTTAAAAAAGGTAAAAAAGTAGAAGTGGAAAAAAACTTCTATCCTGGCTATGTACTAGTTAACATGGATATATCTAATGAGCTATGGCATTTAATTAGACAAATTCCTAAAGTATCAGGTTTTGTTTCGCAAGCAGGTAAACCTCTACCTATTAAAAAATCGGAAGTTGATAATATTATGGGGCAAATGGAAAGCGATTCACTGGCTCTTACTTCAGATGTTGAATATGAAATTGGTGAGGCTGTTAGAGTTACTGATGGTGGTCCTTTTGATAGTTTCTCAGGCACAATTGAGGCAGTTGATCATGATAAAAAGCAAATCACTGTTTCAGTAGCAATTTTTGGTAGAGCCACTCCGGTGAACCTAGCATATGATCAAGTAGAAAAAATTTAAAAAAACACTTGATAGTAACAAAAAAATCATATAGATAGGTGGACTCTTAATTCTAGTATTATGGCAAAAAAAGAAGTAATCGGCGAGATAAAATTACAGATCCCTGCGGGTAGAGCTAATCCTTCTCCTCCAGTTGGTCCTGCATTAGGTCAAAAGGGTCTGAACATTATGGATTTCTGTAATCAATTTAATGAAGCAACTAAAGAATTTGAAAATGGTATGCCTATACCTGTAGTGATTGAGGCATATGCAGATCGTTCTTTTAGCTTTATCACTAAAACTCCTCCAGCTTCATATTTAATCTTAAAAAAATTAAAAATGAAAAGAGGTTCAAGAACCCCTGGCAGAGAAGTTATCAAACAAGTTAAAAAATCTGAATTAACTGATATTGCTGAAGTTAAACAAAAAGATGTAAATGTTCCTATAGATTCAATAGTTAATATGTTAGCAGGTACTGCTAGATCTATGGGTATTAAAGTTATCGAGGAGTAGAATGGGTAAAAGAATGAAAGCTATCCAAGATAGCACAGATGTAAATCAAGAATATAACATTGATGAAGCAATTAAGATTGTTAAATCTAATGCTAAAGCAAAATTCGATGAATCAATTGATCTTTCAATTAACTTAAATATTGATCCTAAATATCAAGATCAAATGGTTAGAGAAATCGTACAAATGCCAGAAGGTCTTGGTAAGTCGATAAGAGTTGCAGTTATTGCTAGAAGTGAAAAACACGAAGATGCTCGTAAAGCAGGCGCTGATGTAGTTGGTGCGGATGATTTAGTGGCAGAAATTAAATCAGGTAAAGTTGATTTTGACTTTTGTATTGCAACACCAGATATGATGCCTAAAGTTGGGCAATTAGGAAAGGTTCTTGGGCCAAAAGGTTTAATGCCAAATCCTAAATTAGGTTCAGTAACTCAAGATGTTGCTAAGGCTGTTAAAAACGCTAAAAATGGTCAAGTTGAAATCAAAGCTGAAAAAGCTGGTATTGTGCATAGCCAAGTAGCTAAAGCTAGTTTTACTGAAGCAAAAATTAAAAATAACTTTATGGCAATTTTTACCGCCATTAAAAATGCAAAGCCAAGTGGTGTTAAAGGTACTTATATTAAAAGAATATATCTTGGCTCAACTATGGGTTTAAGTGTTCCTGTAGCAATAACCTCATTAATTTAAAAAAATGAATTTAGAAGAAAAGCAAAGTTTTGTAGCTAACTTAAAAGAAGATCTTGCTTCTGCTAATATTTTATTAGTAGCTCATTATGCTGGCCTGTCAGTATTGCAAATGAATGAGCTTAGAAGTGAAGCAAAGAAAAATGCTGTTACTATTAGAGTGGCAAAAAACTCTTTAGTACGTTTAGCAATTAAAGATACAGAATTTGCTGATATTACTGAAGATCTAGCAGGTCCTACAGTTTTAATTTTTGCTGATGATATTGTAGCTGCAGCAAAAATCTTAGTTAAATTTGCAAAAGATAATGAAGAACTAGATGTTAAATTTGGTTCTTATAACAAATCTAAAATTGGCAATGCAGAAATAGTTAATATTTCTAAAATGCCATCATTAGATGAAATCAGAGCTAAGTTAATTAGCCTGATTCAAACTCCAGCAAGTAAAATTGTTGGTGTTCTTCAAGCTCCAGCATCACAAAATGTTGGCGTATTGAAAGCTTATTCTGAAAAATAATTGGTTAACATAGACGAGGTTATAACATGGCTGATTTAAATAAAGTTGTTGAAGATTTGTCTGCTCTTACAGTTGTAGAAGCTGCAGAACTTTCAAAACTACTAGAAGAAAAATGGGGTGTTTCTGCTGCTGCTCCTGTAGCTGTAGCTGCTGGTGGCGCTGTTCCTGCGGGCGAAGCTGCTGCTGAAGAAAAAACTGAATTCACTATTTTCTTAACATCTTTTGGTGACAAGAAAATTAATGTAATTAAAGAAGTAAGAACAATTACTGGTCTTGGTCTTAAAGAAGCTAAAGACTTAGTTGAAGCTGCTCCTAAAGAAGTTAAATCTGGTGTATCTAAAGAAGACGCTGATAAATTTAAGGAAGCACTTGAAGCTGCAGGTGCTACTGTAGAGCTTAAATAAGCTTAGGCTCTACAACCCTTCTTCTTGTTACATTAATATTTAAAAAATCTTCACATGAACAATCTAAAGCAAAATGTAGATACTCTAACTTATCGTAAAAGTTATGGTAAGATTAAGGATGTTGTAAATTTACCAAACCTTATCGAGGTACAAAAAAATTCATACCAAAGATTTGTTGATTGCAGCAATTCTGAGCTTGAAAATGACCTTGGTAAAGTTTTTGCTTCAGTTTTTCCTATCAATGATTTTACCGGTCTTTCAACCATCGAATTTATCGATTATAAATTAGAAAGACCTAAATATAACATATCTGAATGTCTTAAAAGAGGTGTTACTTATTCTGCACCTATTAAGGCAACTTTACGTTTGATTGTTTGGGTTATTGACGAAGATACTGGTTCTAAAGAAGTAAAAAGTATTAAAGAACAAGAAGTATATTTTGGCGAAATACCTTTAATGACCAATAAAGGTACTTTCGTTATTAATGGTACAGAAAGAGTTATTGTTTCTCAGCTTCACCGTTCACCAGGAGTATTTTTTGATCATGATAAGGGTAAAGCAACTAACCAAGCAAAATTGCTTTATTCTGCACGTGTTATTCCTTACCGTGGTTCATGGTTAGATTTTGAGTTTGATACAAAAGATCTATTATATTTCAGAATAGACAGACGTAGAAAAATCATCTCCACAACTTTCATGCGTGCTTTAGGTTTAAGCTCAACTGAAATTTTTGAGATTTTCTACAAAATTAAAAGCTACAGCAAAACTGCTAAAGGTTTTGAAGTTGATTTTGACTTAGCTGCCAATAAAGGTAAAATAGCTCAGTTTGATTTAGTATCTGCCGCAGATGGTAAAGTTAAACTTAAAAAAGACGAAAAAATCTCTGCACTAGCTATTAAAAAGCTTAAAGATGCTAAATTAGACAGAATCATTGTTCAAGATGAGGACTTGCTTGGTTATGTGGTAGCAGAAGATTATAAAGAGGGTGAAGAGGTTCTTTTAAAAGCTGGTGAAGCAATTAGCGACGAAAATATTGCTCATCTTAATAAATTTAAAGAGATTAGATTATTCCCGGTAAATCAAGGGGGTAATTACCCATATATTTATAACAGCTTCATTACTGATAAAAATCAAACAGAAGAAGAAGCTTTAATTGATATCTATAAAGTATTACGTCCAGGTGATCCTCCATCAGTTGATGCTGCTAAAGAAATTTTCTCATCATTATTTTTCACTGAAGATAAATATGATCTTTCTGCTGTAGGTAGAATGAAAATCAATGAACGTCTTGGCTTAGATATAGCTGAAGATATTACTTTGCTTACTAAAGAAGATATTATCAAAACTTTAGTAACGCTAGTGCAAATGAAGATCGATAATGCTGAAAGTGATGATATTGATCATTTAGGTAATAGAAGAGTTAGATCTGTTGGTGAGCTAGTTGAAAATCAATTCAGAATTGGTTTAGTAAGAGTGCAACGTGCTATCCAAGAAAGAATGAACTCAGTTGAAATTGACACTGTGTTGCCGCAAGAACTAATCAATGTTAAACCTTTGATTGCAACTTTAAGAGAGTTCTTTGGTACTTCACAATTATCACAATTTATGGATCAAACTAATCCACTATCTGAAATTACTCATAAGAGAAGATTATCTGCTCTTGGACCAGGTGGTTTATCTCGTGACCGTGCTGGCTTTGAAGTAAGAGACGTACATACTTCTCACTATGGTAGAATTTGTCCAATTGAGACTCCTGAAGGTCCAAATATTGGTTTGATTAACTCAATTGCAACTTATGCAAAAGTTAATAAATATGGTTTTATTGAAAGCCCATATCGTAGAGTGGTTGACGGTAAAGTAACTGATGAAGTTGTATATTTATCTGCAACTAGTGAAGCTGGTTACATTATTGCTCAAGCAAATGAAGAAATTAAAGCTGATGGTAGCTTTGTTGAAGAATTGCATAATTGCCGCTATGACGGTAATTTTATGATGGTTCCTTCAGAAAAAATTGATTATATCGATTTATCACCTAAACAAGTGGTTTCTGTAGCAGCATCATTAATCCCATTCTTAGAAAATGACGATGCGAACCGTGCCTTAATGGGCTCAAACATGCAACGTCAAGCTGTGCCATTATTATATCCAGATGCGCCAATTGTTGGTACTGGTATGGAAAAAACTGTAGCAGCTGATTCTTCTGCTTGTTTAACTGTTAAAAATGACGGTGTTATCGAAAAAGTTGATTCATCAAAAGTATTCATCAAAGTTGAAGATGAAGAAAGTGAAGAATTAGTCGAAATCTATGATCTAGATAAATATCAACGTTCTAACCAAGATACTTGTATTAACCAAAAGCCAATCGTTAAAGTTGGTCAAAAAGTTAAAAAGGGTGATGTTATTGCTGACGGTCCAAGTACTAAAAATGGTGAGTTAGCTCTTGGTAGAAACGTATTAGTTGGTTTCATGTCATGGAATGGCTATAATTTTGAGGATTCGATCATTATCTCAGAAAAAATCGTTCGTGATGATATTTTCTCATCTATCCATATTGAGCAATATGAAATTACTGCTCGTGACACTAGATTAGGTTCAGAGGAAGTAACTCGTGATATTCCTAATGTTGGTGAAGAAGCATTACGTAATCTTGATGAGGTTGGTATTGTTAATGTTGGTGCTGATGTTAAAGGTGGTGATATTTTAGTAGGTAAAGTTACTCCTAAAAGTGAATCACCAACTACTCCTGAAGAAAAACTTCTTAGAGCAATATTCGGTGAGAAAGCAGCTGATGTAAAAGATTCATCATTATATGTGCCACCTGGAGTAAAAGGTACAGTAATTGATGTTAGAGTATTCACTAGAAGAGGTGTTGAAAAAGACCAAAGAACTTTAACTATTGAAAGACAAAGAGCTGGTAAGCTTACTTCTGATAAAGAAGAGAAAGTTAGAATTCTTGAAAAGCATTTAATCCAAAAAATTTCTGAATTATGCAATGGCAAAACAGTTGCTAAAGCATTAGGCGGAATTTCTTCTGGTGCTAAATTAAAACAAACTGATATTGCAGCTCTTTCAATTGCAAACCTGAAGAAGCTTTCTGTTAAAGAAGATAAGGTTAATGACAAAATAGAAGCTTTAATCAAAAAATTCGATAAAGTTACCGCAGATCTTGAAAAAGAGCTTACTGATGATATCGAAAAAGTTCAAAGTGGTGATGATTTACCACAAGGTGTACTTAAAACTGTTAAAGTATTTGTAGCAGTTAAAAGAAAATTACAACCTGGAGATAAAATGGCAGGTCGTCATGGAAATAAAGGTGTAGTTTCTAAAATCGTACCAATTGAAGATATGCCTTATCTTGAAGATGGAACACAACTTGATATCTTATTAAATCCTCTAGGTGTACCTTCGCGAATGAATGTCGGACAAATCTTAGAGACTCATTTAGGTTTTGCTTCTTATCAAACTGGTAGAAATATTTCTAAATTAGTTGAAGATGCTACTTCTAAAGCTGAGCTTGAAAAACTTAGAAAAGAAGTTATCGCAGCTTATGATGATCAAGGTGCAGAAGAATTAGTTAATGAGCTTGATGATAAGGACTTTACAGAATTCTCTAAAAATCTTTCTCGTGGTATCCCAATTGCTACTCCAGTATTTGACGGTGCTAAAGAGGCTGATATTGTTAAAGCTTACAAACAAGCTGGTTTAGATGCTTCTGGGCAAATGGATGTTTATGATGGTAAAACTGGTTTAAAATTCGATCGTAAAGTAACCGTTGGCTATATTTATATCTTAAAACTTCACCATTTAGTTGATGATAAAATACACGCTCGTTCAATTGGACCATACAGTCTAGTGACACAGCAGCCACTTGGTGGTAAATCACATTTTGGTGGACAAAGATTCGGTGAAATGGAATGTTGGGCACTGCAAGCTTATGGTGCATCATATACTCTACAAGAAATGCTCACTGTGAAATCAGATGATGTTGCAGGAAGAATCAAATTATACGAATCTGTAGTTAGAGGTGACTGTAATTTTGAGTATGGAGTTCCAGAATCATTTAATGTGATGATTAAGGAATTAAAATCTCTTTGTTTAAATGTTGATTTAGAACAAGAAGACGTAGCTTAGTAATTATAAATTAAGAGGAAACATGACAACTGGACCTACACAAGCAACTTTTAATTTTACTAACGAAAAAGCAAGTTTTGATTTTGATGCTATTAAAATCTCAATTGCTAGTTCAGAGCAAATTAGATCTTGGTCATATGGTGAAGTTAAAAAACCTGAAACCATCAATTACAGAACTTTCAAGCCTGAACGTGATGGTTTATTCTGCGCAAGAATCTTTGGTCCAGTAAAAGATTATGAATGTCTGTGCGGTAAATATAAAAGAATCAAATATAAAGGTATTATTTGTGAAAAATGTGGTGTTGAAGTTACTACTTCTAAAGTAAGAAGAGACCGCATGGGCCATATTGAGCTTGCAGCTCCTGTAGCGCATATTTGGTTTTTAAAATCATTGCCATCAAGAATCACTACTTTGCTAGATGTAACTTTAAAAGAAATTGAGAAAGTTCTTTATTTTGAAGCTTACATTGTTACTGAACCTGGTATTACTGATTTAAAATATGGTCAAACGCTAAATGAAGAGCAATATGAAGCAGCTCTTGAGCAATTTGGAGAATCATCTTTTGAAGTTGGTATTGGTGCTGAAGCAATCAAAAAAATGCTTAGTGAAATTGACCTTGAAAAAGATCAAAAAGAGCTAAGAAAACAATTAGTAGAAGAAACTTCTGAAGCTAAAAAGAAAAAAGTTATTAAAAGACTTAAATTAGTTGAGTCATTCTTAGATTCTGGCAATAAACCAGAATGGATGGTTATGGATGTAATTCCTGTAATTCCACCTGAGATTAGACCTCTAGTAATGTTAGATGGTGGAAGATTTGCTGCATCTGACTTAAATGAACTATACAGAAGAGTTATTAACAGAAATAACCGTCTAAAAAGATTAATGGAGTTAAAAGCTCCAGAGATCATCGTGCGTAATGAAAAAAGAATGTTACAAGAATCTTGTGATGCTCTTTTTGATAATGGTAGAAGAGCAAGATCTCTTAAAAATTCTAGTAAACGTCCATTTAAATCACTTACTGACATGCTTAAAGGTAAGCAAGGTCGTTTCAGACAAAACTTACTAGGTAAAAGAGTAGATTATTCTGGTAGATCAGTAATTGTGGTTGGTCCAGAGCTTAAACTACATCAATGTGGTTTACCTAAAAAAATGGCTTTAGAATTATTTAAACCTTTCATCTATGCTAAGATGGAACTTTACGGTATAACTAATTCGATCAAAGCTGCAAAAAAATATGTAGAAACTGAAGCTTCTGAAGTATGGGATATTCTTGATGAAGTAATTAGAGAGCATCCGGTAATGTTGAACCGTGCACCAACTCTACATAGATTAGGTATCCAAGCATTTGAACCTGTATTGGTTGAAGGTAAAGCAATTCAATTGCATCCATTAGTTTGTGCGGCTTTTAATGCAGATTTTGACGGTGATCAAATGGCAGTACATGTACCGATTTCTCTTGAAGCGCAAATTGAAGCACGTGTTTTAATGATGTCTACCAATAACATCTTAAGCCCTGCAAATGGTAAGCCAATTATTGTACCATCACAAGATATAGTCCTTGGACTTTACTATATGTCTTTAGAATTTGATGGTGCTTTAGGCGAGGGTAAAATCTTCTCTGATGCAGATGAGATTGAGCATGCTTTACTCGAAGAAGTTATAACTCTTCATAGTAAAATTAAATATCGCTTTAATAACCAAATTCATGAAACTACAGCAGGTAGAGCATTGATTGCTACTTTAATACCTGATGGTGAAGCCATTGATTTTGCTGCGATTAATAAAGTGATGACTAAAAAAGAAATTAGTAACCTAATCGATCTAGTTTATCGTGTTTGTGGTCAAAAACATTCAGTGATTTTCTGTGATCGTTTAATGGCTTTAGGTTACAGACATGCAACTAAATCAGCGATTTCTTTTGGTAAAGATGATATGTTGATTCCTGGTAGTAAAGAAAAACATATTGATGATACTCTTACAGAAGTTAAAGAGTTTGAAAGACAATATGCTGAAGGTTTGATTACTTCTGGTGAAAAATACAATAAAGTAATCGACGCATGGTCACTTTGTACAGATCGCGTTGCTGAGGACATGATGAAGAGTATATCTAATAATCATGTAGATAAGGATGGTAACAAAAATGACAATGTTAACTCTATCTATATGATGGCGCATTCAGGTGCAAGAGGTTCAGCTTCACAAATTAAACAGCTTGCTGGTATGCGTGGTTTGATGGCTAAACCAAGTGGTGAAATTATCGAAACTCCAATTACAGCAAACTTTAAAGAAGGTTTGACAGTCCTTGAATATTTTAACTCTGCCCATGGTGCCAGAAAAGGTCTAGCGGATACTGCACTTAAAACTGCAAATTCAGGTTACTTAACTAGAAGATTAGTTGATGTATCTCAAGATTGTGTAGTTAATGAGCATGATTGTGGTACTGATCAATCAATTACAGTTAAAGCTGAAATTGAAGGTATTAATATAGTAGTTCCTCTATCAGAAAAAGTTCTTGGTAGAGTATCAGCACAAGATTTAAAAAATCCAAAAACCAAAGAAATCATCGTAGCTAAAAATCAGCTTATCACAGAAGAAATAGCTGAAAATATTGATAAATATGGTTTTGATTCACTGCAAGTTCGTTCGGTTCTTACTTGTGAATCTGAATTTGGTGTTTGTGCTAATTGTTATGGTAGAGACCTTGCAACAGGTGACTTAGTAAATATTGGTGAAGCAGTAGGTGTTATTGCAGCTCAATCAATTGGTGAGCCAGGTACACAGCTTACTATGAGAACTTTCCATATTGGTGGTGCAGCGCAAAGAGGTGCTGAAAGATCAAGTATTGATTCACCTGCCGATGCAACTATTAAGTTAGAAGGTGCTAATTTAGTTATTGATAGTCAAAAACGTAAAGTGGTACTTAATCGTTCGGCTTTTGTTTCACTTATTGATAAAAATGGTGTGCAGCTTGCTAAACATAAATTACCTTTTGGTTCACGTTTAAAAGCTGTAGATGGCGATAAAGTGAAAAGAGGTGATCGTATTGCTGAATGGGATCCATATAATATTCCGATTATTTCAGAAGTATCTGGTAAGATTAAATATAGAGATTTAATCGAGGGTGTATCTTTTAAAGAAGAATCTGATATGGCAACGGGAGTATCAACTAAGGTTGTTACTGATTGGAAGTTAAATAGTAAAGGTTCAGATTTAGTGCCTCGTATCGTGATTCACGATGATAAAGGCGAAGTTAAAAAGCTTAAAGCTGGTATTGACGCAAGATATTTCCTATTCATTAATGCGGTATTAAATGTTAATGATGGCGATGAAATTCATGCTGGTGATGTTGTAGCAAGAATTCCAAAAGCATCATCAAAAATTTCTGATATTACTGGTGGTCTACCAAGAGTAGCAGAATTATTTGAGGCTAGAAAACCTAAAGATTTTGCGATCATCAGTGAAATTTCTGGTACAGTGATTTTTGGTAAAGACTATAAATCAAAAAGACGTATCGTAATTAAATCTGATCAAGAAGATATTGCTGATGCAGAATATCTAGTACCTAAAGGTAAACATATTGCTGTGAATGAAGGTGATTATGTTTCTAAAGGTGACTTATTGATGGATGGTAATCCAGTGCCTCATGATATTTTAGGTGTTTTAGGAGTTGAAGCTTTAGCTGATTATATTGTATCTGAAGTACAGAAAGTATATCGCTTACAGGGTGTAAAAATTGATGATAAGCATATTGAAACTGTTCTTTTACAAATGCTTAAAAAAGTTGAAGTCATTGATTCAGGTGAAACTACTTTGATTCCTGGTGAAATCTTAAGCAAAGAAGAATTTAATGAAGTTAATAAAAGAGCTAAAAAAGAAGGTTATAAAGAAGCTTCTGCTAAAGCAATCTTACAAGGTATTACTAAAGCAGCTCTTCAAACTAACTCATTTATTTCAGCAGCTTCATTCCAAGAAACTACTAAAGTATTAACTGAAGCAGCAGTTTGTGGTAAGAAAGATTATCTACGCGGTTTGAAAGAAAGCGTTATTGTGGGTAATTTGATTCCTGCTGGAACTGGTCACTATATTGCTAAAGTTAAGAAGGAAGCTCAAGCTAGGGATACTGAATTGCTTGAAAAAAGAGCAAAAGAGCAACCTGCAGTTAATAGCAACGAATCTGCTCCTGTAGTAGAACAAGTTGCTACAGAAGATAAGCCAGCTGAAGCTCAAGAGGATAATTCGCAAACTGCATAAATAATGAAAGTTTTAGTTCTAGGAAGTGGAGGCAGAGAGCATGCTATAGCTTGGCAGATTAGCAAATCTCCACTTTTAGAGCAGCTTTATGCAATTCCTGGTAATCCTGGTCTAGCAGAAATAGCAGAGTGCCAAGCAATTAAATTAGATGATTTTCCAGCTATCGCAGATTTTTGTATTACGCAAAAAATTGATTTAGTTATTGTTGGTCCAGAGCAGCCATTAGCAGATGGCATTGTCGAGTTTCTAGAAGAACGACAAATTAAAGTTTTGGGCTGTAATAGCTATGCGGCTCAGCTTGAGTCATCAAAAGCATTTACTAAAGAAATTTGTGCTAAGCGTCAAATTAAAACAGCTGCTTATCAAATATTTGCAGCAGAGCAGCCAGCTTTAGACTATATTGCCAAGCAACAAAAATTTCCTCAAGTTATTAAAGCAGATGGTTTAGCTGCAGGTAAAGGTGTAATTATCGCAGAGACTTTAGCAGAAGCACAAGCTGCAATTAAAGATATTTTTGCTGGTAAATTTGGACAAATGTCCAAAATAGTTATAGAAGAATTTTTAACTGGAATTGAAGCGAGCTTTTTTGTGCTTGCTGATGGTTTAGATTATAAAATTTTATCTTCAGCAGGAGATCATAAAAGAATAGGTGAGGGTGATACAGGCCCTAATACTGGTGGTATGGGTACTTATTCACCAAGCCCTTATATTACTGAATCATTAGTTGCAGAAATTTGTCGTGATACAATCGAGCCTACTTTAGCAGAGCTAGCTGAGCAGGGTAAACCATTTCGTGGCATTTTATTTGCTGGTTTGATGATTACTGAGCAGCAAGAACCTTATTTAATTGAATATAATATTCGTTTTGGGGATCCAGAAACTCAAAGTATTTTAGCGCGTTTAGAATCAGATTTTTTAAGTTTGGCTTTAGCAGCAGTAAATGGTAATTTGGCTGAAGAGGAAGTTAGATTTTCTGAGCAAAAAGCAGTTACTTTAGTATTATCAGCTAAAGGTTATCCGGAAAGCTATGAGAAAGGTACTAAGATTGATTTAGGCAAATTAGCTCATCTTAAAAATCTGCATATTTTTCATGCTGGCACAGCGTTAAAAGATAAGCAGCTGGTTGCAAATGGCGGTAGAGTACTTAACTTAACGGCAATAGGAGATAATTTTCAAGCATGTCTTGATACAGTTTATGAAGCGGCTGAATTGGTTGATTGGTCTGATAAATATTATCGCCGCGACATAGCCCATCAAATTACTTCAAGTTAAATTTCCAGCTCGGACCAACCCTAAAATGGTTGTTTTCCCAAGCTTAGTGCTGGGTAGAGAGCGTTAAGAAAGATAAAAATGTTACAATTGCTGAGAAATGTCGTAAGAAATACTGCATTGTATAGATTCTGTGTCGGTAAAATCATATGTGGCAGGTGAGGCTGTAACATTTACACAATAGCCTGTATTATCAGTAGCATTAGCATTGTCGTTACCCGCGCCAAATTTGCCAGTAAAAGGTAAGCCATCATCAATTTTATAATCCATTTTATAAGCATCATCGGTTGAAAAAATTGCAGTTAACACATGTGAATTGCTTGAGTTAAAACCAGCGCCAAAACGTAAAGTAATAT
This sequence comes from uncultured Rickettsiales bacterium, assembly GCA_963991775.1. Taxonomy (GTDB): domain Bacteria; phylum Pseudomonadota; class Alphaproteobacteria; order Rickettsiales; family JABIRX01; genus CAXDRM01. The sequence continues at coordinate 12,989 of CAXDRM010000025.1, forward strand.
TTTTATTGCTGCTAATATCATTACGGTTAGTAGTAGTTTGATTAATCCGCGTAAAGCTTGTAACTAAAAAACCTGCATGTGCACTAAAATGCTGCGATTTAATATATGATTTATACGTGTCAGTATTTTCTTCTGTAGAAGGTATCGCGCTTTCAATTAAACCTGCAGATTTTAAATGATGACCTGCCATTACTACCTCACTAGAAGTGCCAGCCGAATTGGCTAAATGATCAATTTTACCATCACCATCACCATCTAAGCTACCGCCCCAAAATTTTGAGGCCTTAGTAAAATCTCCAGGATAAGCCTCGTAAGTTTGCTTGAAATTAATGATGGCATTATCAATGGATTTTATTTCTGTAAGTAATGCATTTAACTTGCTAGTATGCAAAAGATTTTTGCCAGTTGCTACTGCAACTAAAAGCAAGCCAATCACAAATACAGTCATGGCTAATTCTAACAGTGAGAAAGCTTTTTTAAAGTTTAGCATTATGTAACTTTAATAGATGTTTATAAATGTTTTTATGGTCAAGACCGGCCATTTGATACATTTCATCAGGTGCTGCTTGATCAATAAATTCATCAGGTAAAAATAAATTTTTTACTATAGTTTTTTGTGTCACATCATTAAGCAATTCATTTATTTGGGCGCTAAAACCTCCAATAGAACCTTCTTCAATAGTTAAAATTTTTGACTGAGTTTTTAATTGCTGCTTAATAGCTGTCTTATCAATAGGCTTGGCAAAACGTATATCAATAATTGTTGGAGAGAAGCCATATTTGGCTGCAAAATTTTCTGCAGCGATTCTTACTTCAGCCAGTCTAGTACCTAAAGATAAAATTAAGATTTCTTTACCTTGAGTAATTAGACGAGATTTACCAATGGTAATTTTGCTCGCAGCTTTTAACTTTGCACCAGTGGCACTACCTCGTGGAAAGCGAAAGGCAATTGGCCCTGCATTATAGTTAAGAGCTGTATAAGTCATATTGATTAATTCTTGATCATCACTAGCAGCCATCACTACCATATTTGGCAGGCTACATAAATAGCTTAAATCGAAGCTGCCTGCATGAGTAGGGCCATCTGCTCCAACTAAGCCAGCTCGATCAATAGCAAATTTTACCGGTAGATTTTGTACAGCAACATCATGTACTATTTGATCATAAGCACGTTGTAAGAAAGTAGAGTAAATTGCAACTACAGGGTTTAAACCAGCTGCTGCTAATCCCGCTGCAAAAGTAACAGCATGTTGCTCTGCAATACCAACATCAAAAAAACGCTCTGGATAATGTTTAGCATATTCAGTTAGGCCAGTACCATCAGGCATTGCTGCTGTTATAGCCATGATATTTTTATCTTTTTTAGCTTGCTTGATTAACTCGCTAGCAAAAATTTTTGTATAGGTAGGAATATTGGAAGGAGATTTTTTTTGGGTGCCAGTTTTTACATCAAATTTTGCTACACCATGATATTTATCAGCTGATGCTGTAGCTGGATCATAACCATGACCTTTTTTAGTAACTACGTGAAGTAGGAAAGGTTTTTCATGTTCGATCTGTGCTATATTACCTAAAATCTCAACTAAGCTTTCTACATCATGCCCATCAATAGGGCCTAGATAATTAATACCCAGCTGCTCAAAAATATTATTACCACTAACACTATCTATCACAATTTCTTTAGCATGATTTTTGGCTGCTTTAACAGTATTTTGTACAATATTAGGCATTTTGCCTAAAAGATCTTTGGCAAAGTTTTTAATATTTAAATATGAGCTTGAAGAAGATAATTTAGCTAAATAAGTACTCAGTGCACCAGAAGGTTTAGCAATCGACATCTCATTATCATTTAAAATAATGATCAGGTTTTTATGTTTAGTTACACTAGCATTATTAAGCGCTTCATAAGCCATGCCTGCACTCATTGCGCCATCACCAATGACTGCAATAGTTTTGTTATTTTGTTTTTGTTGAGCTGTAGCTACAGCAAAACCAAGCGCCGCAGAAATAGAAGTAGAGCTATGCCCGGCACCAAAAGGATCATATTTAGATTCTTTTCTTTTAGTAAAACCCGCCAAGCCATCTTTTTGACGAATGGTCAGCATTTTAGCTTTTCTACCAGTAATGATTTTATGGGGATAGGCTTGGTGGCCAACATCCCAAATTAAAACATCTTTAGGAGTGTTAAAAACATAATGTAGTGCAGTAGTTAGCTCGACAACACCTAAGCCAGCGCCTAAATGGCCACCAGTTTGTGAAACAATATTAATAGTTTCTTGGCGTAATTCTGCGCAAATTTCAGGCAGGTCAGATTTATTGAATTTTTTTAAATCTTTGGGTGAATTAATTTTATCTAAAAATTTATAACTCATTTAAAGCTAAAGAATTTATTTTGTCTAAGCGCTTCTCCAAGAATTAATGCTATAGAAGTACTTAAGTTTAGTGATCTGCACTCACTATTTAAAGGAATTTTTAAATGATTGCTAATCTTTTCTCTAACTTCACGATTTACCCCTGCAGATTCACTGCCAAAGAGTAAATAATCTCCTGGTTTAAAACTATGTTCATAGTAAGGCTGTTCTGTTTTAGTAGTAAGTAAACTAATGTTGCCCGGATTATTTTTAACGTAATCCAAAAATGCAGCAAAGCTTGTATGTCTTATGATTTCAACTTTATCCAAATAATCTAAGGCCGCTTGTTTGATTTTCTTAACATCATACGGAAAGCCACACGGCTCAATAATATGCAATTTACATGAAAAGCAAGCAGATAATCTAATTGCAGCACCTACATTAAGTGCTATATCTGGTTGAAATAAAACTATATTAAACATAAAATAATCGCAGAACCGGTTGGTGAGCTTGCCGAACCACAAGGTTCAAGCTTGCGATAAAATATTATATATGAATAAAAAA
>CAXDRM010000026.1:0-15631 GCA_963991775.1 uncultured Rickettsiales bacterium
AATCAAACTATCGATTTCGTATTTAAGTATGGTTAAAAAGTTAAATTACTATAAATCTAGAAGTTTTTAACCGACCCATTCGGCCATTGCTACGCTAAAGCTCGCAAGCTCAGGGACCGGCTTATTAAATATCAAAAAAAATGTCCGGTAGGATGACAGATAGTACCTGAGCACCACAGCCATTTTTTCGACGAAGCTCTGTTAGATTTTACAACAAAAAGTTTGTTGTAAAATCTAATGCTTCGCCAGGAGATTTGAGTTTAAAGGCTGCTTTTTAGCATCCAGGCATTTTTTTCATGCACAGTAAGTCGATCAGTGATGATCCCTACTGTTACTTCATCAGCTGCATCTTGTGCTGCTTTTAAAGTTGCATTTAAAGTTACGATGATTTTATCTTGATCATTTGCTAGATCTTGCACCATTGCTGCTGCATCAAGATTTTCATCACCTTCTATGATGCTAGCTAAATCAGCATAAGTTACTAATTTACCAGGAGCCTTAGCACCAAGAGCTCTGATTCTTTCTGCTAATTCATCATTAGCAGCGAAAAGATCATTATATTGCTCTTCGAATAAAGCATGTAAAGAAGCAAAATTAGGACCGGTAACATTCCAGTGATAATTTTGCGTTTTAACAAATAACACATAGCTATCAGCTAGTGATTTTTTTAGATGTGTAATAACTTGTCCAGTCATGATTACCTCTTTTAAAAATTAATTAATATGTAAAGCTTGGGCTACAGAATTTACTACTGCTGCAATTCTTACTGAATGCTGAATTGTAGTTTTATCTAAGCCAGCTTTAGCTATATGAGCAGTATGAGATTCTATGCATAAACCACAACCATTAATTGCAGATACTGCTAAAGAATAAAGCTCAAAATCCAGCTGCTCGATTCCTGGATTACCAATGACATTCATCCGTAATTTTGCCGGAAGATTGCCATATTCTGCATCGCCAACTAAATGAACAAAACGATAATAAATATTGTTCATACCCATAATAGTAGCTGCTGCTTTTGCTGCCTCAATTTCAGCTGCTGAGATTTTATCTTCAGCTTGTGCTAAAATATATGCAGATAAATCAGCATTTTTAGTCGCATAGCTCGATGCTAAAGCAATAGCATAAATCTGATTTTCTTTTAAGCTTGATGCTGGGTCAGTTCTTAAAACTGACCCCAGATTTAATTTAGCATCTTTAGCATAGTCTTTAAATTCTAGGGTCATTTTTGCCTCTATTTAAGTTAATTAATCAAGTTGAATTGTATCTTCACCTTTTTTCCAATTACATGGGCATAACTCGTCAGTTTGTAGAGCATCTAATACTCTTAAAACTTCTTCTGGGTTACGACCAACATTTAAGTCAGTTACTGATACAAATCTTACAATACCATCAGGATCTATAATGAAAGTTGCACGGTTAGCCACCTGCTCTTCTTCATGTAAGATACCTAATTCTTTAGAAAGCTTACCACCAACATCTGCAAGCATTGCAATTGGTAGATCTTTCAATTCTTCTTGCTCTCTTTTCCAAGCAAGATGTACAAATTCACTATCTGTACTTGCACCAAGCAATACTGTATCGCGATCAGCAAAATCGTGATTTAGGCTTGCAAAGCCAGCAATTTCTGTTGGACAAACAAAAGTGAAATCTTTGGGCCAAAAGAAAATTACCTGCCATTTACCAGCGTGACTTTTATCAGTTAATTCTACAAAAGCTTTTTCGATTGATTCCGGATATTTACCACCTGGAACAGCTTTCAATTTATATTCAGGAAATTTATTACCTATAGTTAACATTTTAAATACCTATTTAAGTTATATTTTAAAAGTAACTTGCACCTACCATAATGTATAATATATTGTTCTTATATTAACCATAAGAGTTGCTTATGAATATTCGTGATTATCAATATTTGGTATTAGTAGATAAGTTAAAACATTTCGGCAAAGCCGCAGAAGCTGCCTTTGTTTCACAGCCTGCACTTAGTATGCAAATTAAAAAAATTGAAGATGAGCTTGGCGTTACAATCTTTGAAAGAAGTAATAAACAAGTATTTACTACAAATATTGGTAGTGAAATTATTAATCATGCTAAGCAAATTCTAAATAGCCATGAGTTAGTCAAAAACACTGCAAAAGAAAGTTTAGATCCTTTAGCAGGAGAATTAAAAATTGGTGCCTTCCCTACTCTAGCTCCTTATATTTTTCCTAAAATTGTCCCAGCAATTAGTAAAGAATTAAGCAAGCTTGATTTATTTTTAGTTGAAGAAAAAACTGAAGTGCTACTTAGTAAACTTAATGAAGGAGAATTAGATATTGCTCTACTCGCTTTACCAATTGAGCAAGATAACCTGTCTAGTATTTCATTATTTATTGATCCATTTTACTTAGCCGTGCCCAAAAATCATCAATATGCTAAACAGCAAAAAGTGACACAAGATATCTTACATAATCAAACTTTACTGCTTTTGGATGAAGGACATTGCTTACGTGATCAAGCTTTAAGCCTATGCAATACTATTGGGGCTAAAGAAAATAATAATTTTAGAGCATCAAGTTTAGAAACTTTAAGACAAATGGTTATTGCTGGAGCAGGTATCACCCTCATGCCAGAAATCGCCTTGGATGATAACCCGCACATTATATATAAAAAATTTGTGCGTCCCGCTCCAGTAAGAAAAATAGGCTTAGTATTTCGCAAAAGCTTTAAACGCAAAGTGTTACTTAACAAATTGGTGGAACTTATCTACAATCAGATATAAAATAACTGTCTTAATATTGGTTGTAGATGGGTACGGAAACTAAAATTGATACTTCTATATTTGATCATGCCGAATATCTCGAGCTAATTGCTGAGATGGCGCAAGTTGGTTATTGGAAAGTAGATTTCACAAATAACACGGTATTTTGGTCAGAAAAAGTTTATGAAACTTATCAATTAGACCCTGAAAACTTTACCCCAACCATCGATAGTATAATTGAACATTATCATCCTGAAGATCAAGAAACAGTAAAAGCAGCAGTAACAGCTGCTATAAATGAGCAACAAGATCCTGAATTTAAGTTACGTATTGTTAGACCAAGTGGTGAGATAAGATATGTCCATGCAAAAGGTAAATGTAAGTTAGATAATAAGGGTAAAGTTATAGCTCTGGCAGGAATTTGTCAGGATATTACTGAACATCTGCAAAATCTAAAATTATTAAATGAAAGAGAAAAACGTTATGAATTTGCAGTGGAAGGTTCATCGGTAGGATTATGGGATTGGGAAATTCCTGGTGATAAAGTTTTTTGGTCACCTGGTTTTCGTAAGATTATGAACTATCCTCAAGATAGCAGCGTTAAATCTTTAAGTGATTTTGCTGCTGTAGTGCATCCTGATGATATAAAAAATGTAATGCAGGCTGTTAGAGATCATCTGCAAAATAAAAAACCATATGACATTGCATTTCGCATGTTAGATGGTAATAAAAAATATGTGTGGATTAGATCAGTTGGTCAAGCTTATTGGCATAAGGATCAAGAGGTAGCATTTAAAATAGCTGGTACTGATATTGAAACTAAAGCATATCGGATGTGTGGTTCAATGTCTGACATCTCAGCCAAGAAAAAAAACATTGAAGTACTGCAAATGCTCAATGAAACAATCTCTGATCTAAATTGCAATTCACATGACAAGATCACCAAATTAATCAATATTGTCAGAGAGTATTTAGAACTTGATAACGCTTTGGTAGCAAGAGTAAAGAATGATGAATATGTAGTAAAATATTATTCTAGTCATAACAAAAATGCGCAATTTGATAATATTTATAATTTTAAAGAAACATATTGTTATGAATTTTTTGGCAAAGATTTCTCCAAGCAAAACTTAGTGGCGATTCATGATTGCAGCAAGCATAAAATAGCCAAAAAAGATTGCTATCAATTGTTTGGTTTTAACGCTTATATAGCTGCACCAATTTTAATAAAGGATAAGATATATGGCATCTTAAATTTTGTTAGTAAGGATGCCCGAGCAGAATTTAGTGAAAGAGAAATCACTATTGTAAATCTAGTTAAACAGTTAATCAACAAAGAAATCTATGAACAAAATTTTATAAAAACTATACAAGATTCAGAAAGCAAATTAGCAGATTCAGTTAATCAATTAGCAACTATTAATGACGAATTATCACGTTTTGCTTATGTGGCCTCACATGATTTACAAGAACCTATCCGCAGTATTATTGCTTTAGTTAATAAATTAAGACAGGGTGATAATTTAAGCACAGAACAGACTAAAACCTATTTTGACTTTTTAGCAGATGCTGCCGAGAATATGCATCTTTTAGTCGCTGATTTACTAGAATATTGTAAATTATCTACCAGAGATGAAGAAGAAATTGCCAAAGTTGAAACCACAAAAATTATCGAATATGTGATTAGTAATCTTAAACATCACAAAGAGTTACAAGATAAATTTGATATATCATATGATAACTTACCTGATATTTATGTTAAATCTTCAAGTTTAGTAAGCCTATTTCATAATTTAATTTATAATGGCGTCAAATATCAGCAGGCAGGTAATATTGCTAAAATTGATATTCGCTGCAAAGAAATGGAAACCTATTTTGAATTTTGTGTGAGTGATAATGGTATAGGTATTGCTGAAAAAAATTTTGTAGAGATTTTTCAACCCTTCAAACGCTTACATGGTAAAAGAGAATATAAAGGCACTGGTATTGGCCTAGCTATTTGCAAAAAAATCTGTGAACAATGGGAAGGTGATATTTGGCTAGAATCAGAATTAGGCAAAGGCAGTAAATTCTTTTTCACCATCCCAAAACATTTTGTAAAAGAAAAAACTCAAAAACTAGCCAGCTAAATTATTCTCGGCGCATTGCCACTATGTTGACTAGCATGTTTCAGGGATCTGGCAAAAAGAATTATTACCTCTTTATTGCGTTGTCAGAACGACAACACATATTATCTAGTAGTCTTGATAACCAACTTTGTTCTTTTGCCGGCTTTGTTAATATATCTTGTGGTGCTAAAAACTCGGCAATATTATTTTGTAAGGTTTCAGGCAAATTTTCCAATAAACTATTATTTCTATTGAGATGGACATCCTCTTTCACCTTACTGTTAGCAAATAAGTTTTTTAGCGATATTTGTTTCTTTGCTGCCAATATCATATTAGCATTGTCATCTGAAAATTCTTGGCTATTTAATTGTGAGGTTTTGAAAAATAATTCAAAAAGAAAACCATCTGCAGCAAATAAGTGATAGCTATTATCTAATTGTCCTGAATGGTGTTTAATATAGCATCTACATATTGCAGGCATAATTTGTGGACTTTGCATAATCAGCTCTTGCTGAGCTGTGCTGAATTTAAATGGATTGTCAAGTTGGGAACGTTGCTCTGCTATATTAATTTTTTGATTTCTTACCTTAAAATCTGAAATTTGTTGTGAAGTATTTGGCAAAACAAAATATTGCAATGTCACATTTTGTTGTAAGTTGCTGCTGAGCTTTGTTAAATGTTTAGAACTAATATCCTCTGCACAAATTATTGTTTTTAAAGCTAAATCATTTTTTAAAAAATTAGATAATATGTCTATATTATTAGGTGGTAATTTATTAATTATTAAAAGTTGCTCTATGTTATATTGAGCAGCCAAGTCTAGAGAAAGAGCAAAGCTTTTCTGTGATAAATTACCAGATAAAGTAAATTTAGTAATTTGTTGATTATTAACTAAAATATCTGACAAAGCTAATATTTGCGACTCATTATGATCAGCCAAAATAGTTAGATTGGTTGAAGACTCTCCTTTGGCTTTATTTATTAGTGAGCTCTGTGCAGATACAGGCATATTTTCTCCTCAAATCTATGTTCCCTATTTTCCATGTTAGCATAATTTTGACTCCAACGCAAATTGAATATTAAACTAGTAATAGTGTTATTTTGATCAGCAAGAGAACGCTATAAACTTCTTACATCTGCTGGATGTCTTTGCTCTTGAGCATACCGATGGTTTAGCACAACTATCGTGCTAGCTCTGCTTCTACAAAATTTACACTGGATGCTTGAACATGATTAACATGATTAGTGCGTCTTGGTGTCAAAGAATATAATAGACTTTTTACAAAACCACAGTAAGTCTTTGGAGTATCAAATGGCCTAACATTTTCAGCTTGAGAATTTATCTGTTTGGCTTCAGTAAAACTTGTTTCTTGAACATTATTGGGAATATCAAATGAAAATTTTACTGCAGAAGCGTTAGGCTGACTGTTTGTTAGATGCCTATCATGATATCTTGAGCAATTAGGAAAATACTCTTCGAAAAGCTGTAATCTATTATCTTTATTAGTAATATTACTTTGCTGAAGCGCTTCAATCAGCTGACCTCTTACTCCCTTTTCAGCAACCATTCTATCATCTCTACAATATTCTTTGATATGTTTTATCGTTTCTGCAGTATCAGTAATAAGTTCTAACTCAGCATCTGTTAATTTGCTATATTGCCGTGACGAGATTTTCTGTTCTATAGCACTCATTCTTTGGAAATAAAGAACATCGTCTTTCTGCTCCAATTCATTAAAAGTTTTCTGTTCTTGAACAAATTTATCAACAATCTTTTTTGCGGTTCTATACGAATTCTCTGACCTATAATTTTTTTCCTTCTGCAAAAATTGTGCATAAACTGTATACATAGCTTCTTTAGATTCAGCATATTGAGAAAGGACGTCTTTCTCTGAATCAGTGAGCAAATTCAACAAACCTTTTGAGGCTTTATGGGTTGCTGTGATTGAATATATCACAGAATGAGCCTCTGCTTTAGCCTGATTTTTATCCTGCTTTGCTGCTTTTTTTAAATATTCTGCATATACTTTTTTTGCGTTTTTTCTTAAATCAGGATCTGCACATAGAGTTTCTCGTTCTGGAAGATCTATAGCGTCCAGATCACCTTTAACAAATTTATACATAGCAGTTATAGCATTTATCTTTTGAGCGGCTTGCTCTCTGATAGTTGTTAAATCTGGATTTTGTGTCTTGCTACACAAATATTGTATATAATGCTTTACCACTTCCTGCTTACCATCTGGATATTTACAAATAGTTTTTATCTCAGCTTCATTTAAGCTTTGTGGTTGTCCATAATGAACTTTATGTAAAGCCGTAATTGTATTAACATGATCTTCTGCTAATGTCTTAGATTCTGCAACTGATAGTTTTTGAGCGATAAAATATTTAACCATACTATCTTTAGTGTGCAGATTAAGCATGTCATCAGTACATAATCTAGATTTATCTCTATCATTAAGATGGTTTGAGAGAACGCTACTTAAAGCAGTGTTTATATTATTTGCCATATCAAACCTGTAAAGAATTATGCCATATTATAGCATAATTTTCAGCCCAATGCAAATTGGGTCAAATGGAAGTTCGATTAGCAGTAATTGAAAAACCAGACCAATATTTAAATTTTAGATAACTCAGTTTCGATAACAATTTTTAATTCAGGAAGCTTTTCTGTGACGACTTTCCAAATAATATCAGGGTCAATATGTCCTAAATATTCGTGAACTAAAATGTTACGAAAACCTATAATTTCACGCCATTGGATTTTTGAATGTCTAGCTTTTAAATCATCGGAAAGTCTTTTTGTCGACTCAGACATTATTTGTAATTGTCTAAGAACTGCATCATAAGTTTTGGTATCATTTTGCAAAGAGAGTTTTCCTTCTGAGGTATAATCTATAATCAGGTTTATTGAAGCTAAAATATGTTCTAAATATAGAGGATTCCTATTCATCTAGTCTGACTGCTTCCGATAAAATCTGTTTTTTTAGAAGATGATGTATAGAGTTATCAGGTATTACGTCAACTGGAGTTCCTATTAATTCCTCTAAATCTAGCTTAAAACCCGAAAGGTCTAGTAAATCCGCTTCTTTTTTCATATGAATTAGAAAGTCAATATCGCTTTTTTTATGCTCTTGATTTTTAGCAACTGACCCAAAGATTCTGATATTATCAATGTGACGCTTTTTAGCTAAACTTACTATACTAGACCTATAGTTTCTTAACTCTTCTAAATTCATAATTATTTTTGAAATTATTATTCAAATAATAAATTAATTTACACGTTATTTCAAGACAGAACACCCAGCCCAAAAGTCATAAAGATTTTCAGTTTTTAAGAAACCAAAATGCGGTGCAGTGGCCCTTATAATTACAAAAGTCGCTACGCTACTGCTTTTGCAATTTTAATTATGGTTTCTTTTGCAAAAAACTTAATTTTATTAACTTTTTAAGGTGGTTGTTATGACTAAAAAACTTTTCAAAAATTTAAAAAATTTGACTATCAAATGTCATATTAGTTTTAACTTTAGAACTAAAGAAAAACAAAAAATTAGATTTAGTATCGAACTAAATAAAAGTAGCAAAACTAAACAACAAAAAGCATACAGCCCCAGCTAGGGGCTGTTGCTAATTGCTAAACTTAGCTTTTATTAATAGGTTTTAATATGTGCTTTTTTACAAATTATAATTTGTTTACTAACCTGCTCCGCTAAAATATCTTGAATTACTACTAATCGTTCAATTAGTTCAGGAACTTCTGATAAAGTGTTGATGATATCTTCGCTCGAAAAATCAGCAATATTATCTTTTAACAGCGCAGAGATTTCGTCAATATTTTTTGCTGCAGCAGCAAAGTGAGTTCTAATTAAAGTTTTGTTATTTGAATCGATCATTTTTAAACCTACAAATTAATTAATAAAGGGTTAATGCAAAACGCATTAACCCTTCTGCCCACCGGCGAGGAAGAAAGAGGAAATAACTGCAATGACAAATTTATGCTTTTTTGTATGAGCGAGTGAATGGCGTAGCCAGAGAGAAAAAAGCAGAATAAATTTGGGTAGCGTAGCGGACTTTATCATTGCAGTTATTGGAGATTTAATCTCCGTAGCTAAGTAATTTTTGTGACGCGTAAGCGGCTGTGGAACATAATGTAATGTGGTTATTTGTAGATGAGTATAAGGAACGGCTGAGCCGGTATGAGCACACACCTATTGCACTGGATGTGTTTGTTTAAGATGCCCAGAAAAGCACTAAAAAGAGCTTATTAAGATTTATTAATAAGTTGGCCGCTGGGTTTTATAATATTGCTTTGAGACACCAAATGGGCTCAAAAAACTATATTAAGAAGTTTAACAAAAAACTGGAAAAATGTAAATTTCTTAGAGATATAATTATTGGTAAAATTGTTTTATCTGGCTTTGCTGAAAATTTTCTGTTAAGAGAACTGCGAACAAATTACTTGTATAAAATATGGATGTCTTAGCAATCTTTTTACAAAATATTACTTCTCCTCCTATCTTATTTTTTATCTTGGGAGTAATAGCTGGTTTCTTAAAATCAGATCTAGATATTCCTGACCAGATTAGTCGTTATTTAGCAATTTATTTAATGATGGCAATTGGTTTTAAAGGAGGTATTGCTATTGCTGCTACTCCTGAAATTGATATGGAAATTATCATCGTAATTTTAGCAGGTTTGGTAACTGGTTTCACTCAACCATTCATTGGTTATTGGTTACTTAAAAAAACTACTAAATTAGATGGTGCAACTGCTGCGGCAGTGGCTGCTCATTATGGCTCAATTAGTATGGTAACTTTTGTAACTGCTGTAAGCTTCTTAGAAATTAATAATGTATTTTATGCAGGTTATATAGTGGCAGTACTTGCTTTAATGGAAGCACCAGCAATTTTAACTGGGTTATTTTTAGCACATCGCTCTGACCCTAATACTATTAATTCTACTGCTCAAGCTACTCCAAGATTAATGAAAGAAATTTTTACTAATGGTGCAATTCTACTATTAACTGGTTCTTTTATTATTGGTGCAATAAGTGGTGAAGCTGGCATGGCTAAAATGCAGGGTTTCTTAGTTACACCGTTTCACGGTATTTTAGCATTTTTCTTGCTTGATATGGGCTTGCTGGTTTCTAAACAAATGCATCATTTAAAAGAGTTTAATTTCAGATTATTTTTATTTGGTATCTATATGCCACTTATTGGTTTTACTGTAGGTCTAGCTTTAAGTACAATGATTGGTTTAGATGTTGGTACAGGTTTCTTATTTACGGTATTAATTGCTAGCTCATCTTATATTGCTGTTACTGCCGCAATGCGCGTAGCTTTACCAGAAGCAAAAGCTGCCATATATATTCCTATGACTTTAGCCATCACTTTCCCATTTAATATTGGTTTAGGAATTCCACTTTATTATTACGTATGTAATTTAGTGTTGGGTTAAAATTTATATACTAAATCAATTATTTTGCTTGAGCGGCTCTAAGAAATTTGTTATAATATGGCAAATTAACTGTAGAGCATATGACAAGAGATATCGGTAAAACCATAAAGACAGAAGAAGGTCGTACTCTTTATACTAACTCTGTCGCAAGATCTAAAAAAACTCAAAATTCTGATCTTATAAATGGAGCTCAAGATAATCTATTCCTTACATTAATCACAGCTGTTTTGGGAGTATTATTTTATGAGTTAGAGCGACGACGAGAGGAGTATGACCCTTATTTAGAAGATAACTCAGAAATTTATACTCTGCTCAATAACAGAAATTTTACATCACAGCTCAGGCAAGATTTCTTGTTAGATAATCCAGACATAGATCATACTGAATATGCCGTGATAGGATTAGCTACACTTTTTATAATGAAAATAATTATAGATAAAAAGCTGTTCGGAGTTCAACGTGAAGCAAATAATACAAAAGAAAAGATTTCTAGAATCAAGGATGGAGAAATTCTAGAAGCTTTAGCCAATTTAGAAGTAGGTCCTGTTGCAACTCTAAGTGAGATTAGAACCCAGAAACAATCTAATCTAAAATTTTTCAAAAAACCTATTTCATATATTGCTGCAGGATCGTTAATCTGGGCCACTAATTTGCCAGAAAATTCACAATATTTACTTTTTTCAGGAACTAGATGCATGGTAGGAATGATGGTAGATATTGTAGATAAAATGATATGCGAACCAAGACAAGAAGAAGTTAACTTACTTGCAGATAATTTATTGGAAAGATTTAGCAATGATGAAAAAACAAAATTAGCACAGGCAATAAAACAAGAAATTATTAGAGTATCTGGAGAAAACAAAAAAATTACTTTTATAAATGATAAATGTGTCGAACTAGTAAGTGTGATGCTCTATTTTATTACCTTCCATAATTTACCAGAAAAAACTACCATATATGATTATGTACAAAATCTTGGAGCTGCTTCTGCTATATCAAATTCTTTGAAGTTTGTTTTACAAGCAGCCTTAGATAATAAAAAATACCAAGCACAGATAGAAGAAATTGACGATATTGAGATAGGAGGCTCTGCGGATGCTTCCGCAAGTAGTGACACAGATTATGGACCAATTATATCAGATTCAGATAATGACACAGAAATACAAGATGCTGGCATTCCTGAAACGGATAGTTTTGTAGATAGAGTAGTAACTAGACGTAACTCTGAAAATGATATGACAAACATAGCAGGCGCAAATAGTTTAAAAAGATCTTATTCAGCAGATGACATTCGAGATCCGAATATAAGAAGGATGCTAGAAGGAAGATCATGTGCTTTTGCTTTGCAGTACTAAAGCAAATAGTATAATTTTCCTTTTCAGCAAAAATAGGTTTGCTACAATTTTTGGTTGTAAATTAAAAGAGTAAAATGATTATTAATATATTGATTTTATAAAATAATGGCTAAAAGAATTATCACACAATTAATTATAACCTGCTTAGCTTTTATATTGCTACAATTTGCAAATAAATATGGTGAGGTCTTTTTCATTACAATGCTTAGCCTGCCAATCTTGGTACTTTTTTTAGCAATTCTTAATTATTTCGCTGGTAAAAAAACCACTAATAAATCTAGATTATCTTTCTCTGTAATCTTTCACATTATTTTTATTGGCATACCTCTAACACTATTTTTACTCTGTATAGCAGGTACTAATGGGCGTTGCTTATTTGATATATTTAGTATCGGCTCAAACTTTTATCAAATGGTTAGAGGTCCTGGCACCATAGCGTTAATCTTTGTAATTTTTGCCTTACCTTTTTTGCTCTTTTTTCTTTTAATCTCTGATAAAATAATGGTTAAATTTATTGCTCAAGATCCAAAACTCAATAATGCAGATCTTGAGAAAATTGATAAAACCAAACTAAGAAAAGTAGGTAAATTACTTAATAATTTTATTCTTACTTTTTTAGTATTATTTCTATTGCAGTTTTTTTTATAAACATAATCTCACATAAAAATTAGCAGATTGATTTTTAGGCTGATGTCTTGAAAAATTCTTCTAACTCTTTTTTACCCAAGCAAAAAAACAATATATCTTGCTGCCTTACCTATAGTTACTAATAGCAAAAACAACCAAAAATTTGCTTTAAAAATTCCAGCAACTACTGTTAGAGGGTCGCCAATAATTGGCATCCAGGCAAAAAGCAAAGACCATTTACCCCACTTTTCATAACGAAGAGTAAATTTGTTAATCTGCTTTTCATTAAGTGGAAACCATTTTTTATCTTTAAGTTTTAAGAGATAAAAACCCAAAAAATAATTTACTACTGCTCCTAATACATTACCTGTGGTAGCAACTAAAAGCAGTATAATCTTACTATATTGCCCTGCTAGATTAAGCGAGAATAATACTAATTCAGATTGCGCCGGAAATATCGTCGCGGCAAAAAAAGCTGAGAAGAATAGAAATATTAAATCTGTCATTTAGATATATTAATCACTCTTGATATCTCTTAATAATATATTATAGAAGCATCTAATAACTTTTTTACCTTACTGCAAAAAATAATAATCCAAAGGCACAAAAATAGTATTAGTAGCTTTATCTAGTTCAAGCTCATGATTAGAAAATATAATGTTATAATCTGAGTTAATCTTTTTAGAGCTAGTTACAATTTGTTTTAGATTTTTATTGCCTAAACCTACCTCTATCACTAGTTGTTTTTTATTTAAAATCTGCAAGATAAAATCAGCGCCACCCTCTTGGCTATCATAACGAATATCACCACGACCAGTGGTTTTAAACTCTTGATATAAATGATTTCCTACTGCATCCTCTAAAAGCTTACCTTGTCTGGTTAAATAAGTATGTTCTATTCCTGTAGAATAAAAAAATGACATTCTAATTGCTGGTGATAAAAACAAATATTTGCTAGGCTTTTTTGCAACAGTCATATTTGTACCATAAGCAGGAATTTTCAGCAGAATCTCAGCCTTTTCAAGCGCCTCAAAAACTCTCGAGATTGTATTCCAACTAATGTTAAATTTTTGCTCTAATTTTTTAAAACTAGTAATATCATTTTCTGCAACAACAAATAATAAGCGTTTCACCACCTGCAAAGTATTTTGGTCAAAGCTGCCCAACATCGGCAAATCAGCTTCTATTACTTTATCTAGTAAAACTGAAATACTTTCATAAATCAGGGTTTCATTAGGCATACTAAAGGAAAATGGTAAAGAACCATGTGCTAAATATTTTTGGATATCTTGTTTATTGGCAGTTGCCCAATATTGATGTACCAAATGCTTTATAGATTCTAGATTCTTAAAAACATCTATAGCAGAATCAGAAAAATATAAAGCATTGCCTATCTCTTTCTTTAAATTATTACTAGGTGAAATATTATTTTTTGCCATCTGGTATTCTGTAAAAGATAGTGGCGTAAGTTTCTCAATAATTACTCTCCTTGCTAAATCACCAGTAATAAGTTTTTGTAACACTACTGCAGATGATCCTGTACAACAAAAAAATACATTTGTAGTTTTCTCAAAAAGGGTTTTAAGAGTAACAGGCCATTTAGGATCACTCTGTATTTCATCAAGAAAAATATATACTGGCTCTTTTATGGTTGCTAATGATTCACCCAAAATTACTTCATAAGCAGACAATAAATCTGTAATATCAGCTTCAAATAAATTCCTAGCATCCTCTACAGATACAAATAAATAGTTTAATTTTTTTTCTGAAAGATTTTTATAAGATGCACAGAGTTGTGCCATCAAGGTCGTTTTACCAACACCTCTGAAACCAGGCATAATCACCATTCTGCTAGGAGACTTTTTTGTTGTAAAATTATCAATATATTCTTGTAATTTGCTAAATTTATTACGCTTTGGCAATTCAGTTTTACCATCAAAGCTATAGGTAAAACGTTTAAGACGTTCATCAATTGTTGAAAGCTGTTGTTGAATATAATCTAGAAGCCTTTGATCCATATCAATTTAACAAAGTTATAACTTCATTATAGCGGGATTTGATCTTAACTTCAAGCTTCTTCATTAATACGTTCACGAAGAAGACCGTACTTCTTCATCAATATATTAATGAAGAAATACAAAATTCCACTTTAACTTATATTGCTTACACATCCAAATCTAGCAATCTGTAGCTGGTACTTCTACCACCACTAGGATTTTGTATAAATATAGCTCTATTTTTTAAATCTTGAATATCACGTAAGGCCGTATCATTAGAACATTTAGCAATTTTTGCATATTTAGAAGTATTCATAAAACCTTTAAAATCATCTTCAAGCATACGATTTAATACTAATTTCTGTCTATCATTTACTGGTCTCTGATTAACCATATCCCATAGTTGCGCTTTAAATAACACATTTTCTAAAGTGTGTTCTGCGTTTGCAATTGCCTTACCCAAACAATCTAAAAACCAAGAAAGCCACATAGTAACATCTGTAGTAGCGCGTTGCTGTTTTTCCAGATGAGTATAATAATCTTTGCGTTCTGCTTCAATCTGCGTCGAAAGACTATAAAAGCGATATTGAGTACCATCTGCACGCGCTAAAGCCATATCACTTATTGCCCTGCCAATACGCCCATTACCATCTTCAAAAGGATGAATTGTCACAAACCATAAATGCGCAATTCCAGCTTTTATAACAGGATCAATATCATTCTGACTAGCAAACCAATCTAAAAACCTTTGCATTTCTTCATCTAGATGATCAGCTTTTGGTGCTTCAAAATGAATTTTCTCATTGCCTAGTGGACCAGAAATAACTTGCATTGGCCCCGAGTCAACACTGCGCCAATTTCCAGAAATAATATTAAACATACCACTTTTTCCTGTTGGAAATAAAGCAGAGTGCCAATTAAATAAACGTTCATTTGTAAGTGGTTTAGAAAATTTCTGGGTAGCGTCCCATAAAACCGTAACAATAGCTTCAACATCACGGCCCGCAGATATAAGATCCGGCATATCTATACCTAATCTCTTAGCAATTGATGAACGTACTTCTTGATGATTAAGCTGCTCTCCTTCAATTGCCGATGATTTTAGCACATCATTAGTTAAAGTATTAAGGCTAGCTTCTTGCTGCAACTCAAAACCTAGCGAACTCATTCTACCCAGCAGATGCCCTTGTTGATACCTTAGATCAGCAAGTTTCACCGCTAGTTTTTCTGCATCCCAAGTAAAATTTGGCCAATTTTTTTGTTGATAGATCCACATATTATTCACCGCATATTTTAAGGTGATTGTAGCAATTATTCACCGCAAAGTCAATATTATTCACCGCA
>CAXDRM010000027.1:0-15614 GCA_963991775.1 uncultured Rickettsiales bacterium
CATACGAGATCTCTGCCTGTCTCGTGGGCTCGGAGATGTGTATAAGAGACAGGGCGGAATAGGTAGTGGCGGCATGAGCGGTGGTGGCATGGGCGGTCCTAGTTAAATTATTGAGGAAAAGAATTTATGAGATTTCTTAAAATTTTGACATTATTACTACTAAGTCTCGGAGCATTAACCTCTTGTGACTCTGGTTGTATTGATGGTAGAAGTTACGGAAATATGACCATTAAATCGTTGCAGCTTTTTGCTGATCCTTATAATGGTCCGTTGCTAAGAAGTGGCATTGTAGCCAAATGCCGTCCTGGTTGTGGTAATAATGATCAAGATTGTACAACCTATAATTTTTGGAATAGGTTGGGTGAGACTTATGATAAGGATAATGATTATCATGTGACCACTAATGGTGGGATAATGCTTTGTGGTGCTAATGAAAGAAGTTTTGCAGATATTAGCTCAGGAATTTTAACCTTTAATTTAGAAGCCAATGAATTAGACATTAAAAATTCTGTATATTCAGGCAATGATATAATTGTTGAAGTAAAATTCACTGATGGGCAAGCAATGCCAAATTGGTATGATAGTAGCGGTTCAGATATTAATGCTACTCAATTTGGTCTTAGTCAATTACCACAAGCTGGTTGTACTGGCAATATTGCTGCTCGGGTACTCACTACAAGTAATAGTATTTTAGATACTCAGCTAGTAGTTGGTGATTATAGTAATTTAAGCAATAATGCTATATCCGAAATTAAAGAGTTAAACATACCATTTGGTTGCCAAGTAAAATTATACTATGAAGATAATTTTAAAAATGATCCTCTAATTCTAACTAATGGTTCTTATAATTTAGAAGCAGATGTTATTGCTAATAAATGTAACGGTAGAATTATTATTGGTAGACAAGGTAGTAGTACAACAGGAACAATCTATGGTACAAATTCACAAAGCTGTTACGAATATGATGATATTGGTATTGATGATGATTGGGCAAGAACCTATTCTGTAGCAATGGGTTGTAAAGTTGAAATAAGCCGTGATAAAAACTGTACAAATGATAAAACCTATTATTTCCCAGGTTATAGTGAAGATACTAGAGATGGTATTACTTCTTTTAAGCCTGAAAATTTAAGTGATGCGCAGGCACTGCAATTTCAGCCTCGGGTGAAATCACTAAAAATCCTCACTAATGATACACAGATTGTTCAAGTTAGCAGCAATGATTTATTACCTGATATAAAGTTTCAAAGCTTTGATACAGGAAGGCCAGCCTTAACATTTGAAAATCAGGATTTTTATCATTTTAATCCTGCAGGACCTACATTTTCTAATGATTACACTTTCTTTATAGTTGTTGCAGATCCAAGTGCCTCTGGAACTTTACTGAGTAGTTTTACAGATTTTTCAGCACCTGTTGAAAGATATTATATTGATGCTGCTGGTTATTTGCGTTATCAAAATCAAGCTATAGATATTGCTTTGAGCAGCTTACCTTTGCCTACTGAAGCAATAATTACCATAAGAAGAGAAGCTGCTGAAGTTAAGATATGGATTAATGGTAATGAAGCAGTACAAGAAAATATAGGTGATATTTTTCCCGCAGATATAAATCATGCATTTTTAGGTATTAATTTTGTAAATGGTATAGCCCAAGATGATTATAATGGCTCAATAGGTGCAGTAATAGGTTTTTCAGGTGCTTTATCTGAAGCAGATAAGTCTGTTGTAGAGGATTCTTTGCAATTTGGTTATGGTATCGCCTCATGTACTTTTTCTAAAAAATTAGACCGGGTAAGATTGCGTATTGGCGGATATGAATCTAACGAGCCCGTTTTCGATGAATTTGGCAATTTTATTATTCCTGATAGCTATAAAAATAAATCAGGAAAAATGATGTTTAGAATCTCTGATCCTGAATCAGAAGAGCAAGGCTGTATTTCTCAAGAAGAGGATAAAATATATTATGAAGATAATCAGGGCTCACTAAGTATGAGCTTTAGGATTACTGAAAGTGGTAATATTGTTGGTCAGCTTTATAATTTCTTTGTTAGACCTATAGAAAAATTTATCGTTGGAGATGATGGTGATTCTGGTATTCAAAGAGAATTTTTTGAGCAGATACTTAATGCACCAGGTACTAATATTCAAAATATTATTCTGCTTGCCTTGACCCTTTATGTATCTTTCTTGGGAGTAGCTGCTTTGATGGGCTTAGTAGGATATTCACAATGGGATTTGGTGATGCGTGCTTTGAAAGTATCTTTCATTGCAATGTTAATTAGTGATGGTAGCTGGGAATTTTTTAATGAATTTATCATTGATTTCTTTAGAGGCAGTTCGATTAATTTAGCTGGAAATATTGTTGAAGCTATTGATTCTTATGGTGGCTCTGTTGCTAATGCTTCTGATTCAGGAATCAAAAATATCTTTTATGCTCTTGATAATATTTTGGTGATGATGTTTTCAACGGATGTTAATGCTAAAGTTTTAGGTTTAGTGTTTCAGCCGCCATTTATTGGTTTATTAATGACCATCATGTTTTATTGGTCATTTTATATTTACGTACATATTGTGGTGAAAATTATCATCGCTTATATTGCGATTTTTATCATGATGACTTTTGCTTTCATGGTAGCGCCAATTTTTATCATCTTCATGCTTTTTGAAAAAACCAAGTCATTTTTTACTAAATGGTTAGATATGGTAGTGGGCTATGCGGTGCAATATATCTTTTTAGCTTCGGTGATTGCCATTTTTACTTGGATAATTTTAGCTTTATTTATTAAATTGCTAGGTTTTACAGTATGTTGGAAACCAGTGCTACATTGTTGTGGTACCTCGACTTTCCAAATTACCTTATTAGAGTTTTTTAGACCAGCAGCTTATGATTATCGCCGCTTTAATATTGATGTACAGGCGCAATATATTCCAAATTTTTGGTCAGTGGCGCTTTTCCTCTTTATTGTATATCTCTTTAAAGAATTTATCGATTTTTCACTTAATTTAGCCAAAACAATAGCAGGAGGTGTTTCAGCAGCAGGTCTCACTAATGCGATCAATAAAGGTCTAGGTACTAATGATATTAAAGGCTCGCTTAAAAAAATGGAGAATGTGGTGGCTAAAAATAGCGAGACTTATCAGAAATTTAAACGAACAGCCAAAGATAAAACAATTGGTGCTATGGATCGTGCTTTAGGGGTACAAAGCTTAGATGAAAAACAGATGAAAAATGATGTTAAAGCAACAACTCGACAAGCTAAAGCAGATGCAATTGCTGCAGGTAAAGATCCTAAAGAAGCATCTAAAGCTGCTGTTACTAAAATGCTTAAAAAAGATGGATATTCACAAGC
Source organism: uncultured Rickettsiales bacterium (assembly GCA_963991775.1). Lineage (GTDB taxonomy): Bacteria > Pseudomonadota > Alphaproteobacteria > Rickettsiales > JABIRX01 > CAXDRM01. Next base: position 3,351 of record CAXDRM010000027.1, read on the forward strand.
ACGTATTGATAAAGTGCTTAATTCTAAAGGGTTCCAAAAAGAAGTAAATAGCAAAGTCAAATCTACAGATGCTGCTCAAATGGTACAGAAAGGTTTTAATGATGGTTTTGCTGCTGCTAAAAAAGAGGGTAAATCTGATCAGGAAGCTATGGAAGCAGGTCGTAGCAAAGCGAATGAAGTTAAGAAAAATATTGGAAAAAGATTACGCCAAGAAGATGCAAGAGCAAGAACAAGGAAGGATTTTGCTGGCAAAACAATCAGTGGCAAAATTGGTCAAGCAGTTAAAGAGGGTATGCGCTCTTCTGGTATTAGTGATGCTATGGATTTTGTTAAGAATGATCTCAATCCAAGTAATGCTCAAAGACGTTTACGTAGAATGGCAAGAATTACGCGTCGCCAGGATAATAGTACGGCAGGTAAAGAATATAAGGGTATTTCAGGAGCAGCAGATCAGCTTAAAGATTATGCTAAAGGTAAGATAAATTTTTTCCAAAAAGTTGCTGATATGGGTAATCCAAATAGTAAAGAAGCTCAAAATGAAAGAGATAAATATGGTTTTGATTACGAGACTCTTGGTAGAACAAAAGATTTGGCTACTGATGGAGAAGAGAAAAGACCAGAAATTATTGATACTGGTTCAGGTGGTCCTGGTGGCGGTGGTGGTACCGGAGGCTTAGGTGGTGGCGGTGATGAACCTACTAAGAAGAAGCCAGTAGTACCTGCTGTAAATGATGATTTTGCTAAGATGCAAAAGCATGATAACAATGACAGACCATTTACTCCTCCTGTGGAAGAACCAAAAGAACCTACTATTCAAGAGTTAGATGAAGCTGCTGAAGAGGTAGAAGTTAAAACTCCAATTGTTGGTAGAGATGGTTTTACACCAACTCTAGGAACTATAGATGAAGAAGATATAGAAGAGGAAGAAGATATAGAAGAGGAAGAAGGTGTAGAATATGAAGAAGATTTTGAAGAAGAGGAAGAAGGTGTAGAATATGAAGAAGATTTTGAAAAAGATGATACTCCAATTGATGTAATAGATGCACCAGAACCAGTTATTGGAATAGATGCACCAGAATATGAACGATCTGCTAAAAAATATGAGAAAAAAGCTGCAAGTGTAGAACCATCATTAGATACTATAGCTGAAATTGATGATAATAATGAAGAGGAAGATGCAGAAGAAGATTTTGATGCTAAGGAGGTTGAATTTGAGGCTGAAGAGATTGCTAAAAAAGAGATAGAGGCAAATCCTGATTTTGTTCGGATGCAACAATTGGATGATGAGAATGTCAGACCAGTTCAGCCAGAAGATGAAGCGGATGATGATGCTGAAAGTGAAATTAGTGACATAGATGATGATTCGGATGATGAGTTAGATAGTAAATCAGATGATGAGTCAGATAGTGGATCAGATGGAGATCCGGATGATGATAAGAAAGGTGAAGAGGTTTTAGCTCAGCCACCAGAGGAGAAGAAAGTTCCACCTTTGGACATTCCTAATAGTAGCACTGAACAAACTGAATCTACAAGAGATGATGTAAGTGTGCTTAGTTCTGTTAGATCAACAGATTCGGTTAATAGTAAAAAATCGCGTTTAGAAGAATCTTATGAGAAACATTTTAAACGTTTTGGTAAGAGCAATGCTGGCACTATAGCGAATGAAATAGCAGGTTATGCTGAAACTAACAAAGGTAAACAGCAAATAGTTAAACTTAAGAGAAATGCTAAAGCCAAAGTAGATAGTAATAATAATGGAAGATCTAAGTTAAAGCCAAATTCAGCAAGATCTACAACATCAGATGATTCAAAAGCAGAAGTCTTAACCAGTAGAACTGCGCCTGCTAGAATGCAAACTAGTACTTCGCCAGTTAAGTCAAAAAATTCTGTGCAAATCAAGAAAACTGGGACCCAAGAAAAATCTAGTGATACTAGTAGTAATACATCTTCTCAGGATGATAATTCTACAATAAGTACTAAATCTGTAACAACCATTTCTAGTACTGCTACTGAGAGTAGGAAAGCAAAGGCAAAAGTTGATAATAAATTGGATCCAAAATTTTTGCAGCATTCTGGTAGCTTAAAAGAGCGTCGGCAAGCAGCTGAGAAGGCATCTACAGAAAGAATGAGAGCTGCGCGTGCAAAGAGGGAAGCAGCTAAGCAAGGAAGAAAATTACCCGCAGTAAGTAAAACTAACAAAAAGAAACCTAGTGAGAAAAATGATTCCTAGTAAAGAAAATAAAATTCTATTAAAAAAACTTTGTTATGAAATTTAAAAGAATTTTGCACAGATTATTAAAGCGTTTTATAGTTGCAATAGCTTTTGTTTCTCTTATCTCATGTGATGGTAGTGACTGTATTGATGCTGCAGATTTTGGTAATTTACTAATTAAAAAATTTAAGCTACCGGGTAATCCTTTTGATGCAGATGGTGAGTTTAAAGATTTAGAGCAAGGCGTAAAATATAAAGCCTATGATAAAAATTGTAATGGTTCACCAAATATTAGTAAGTCTAGTGGGGTTTATCATTGGGTAGATACAGGTATTGATATTGTTAATCCAAGCTTTAATTTAAATTTAAAAGTTGCAGGTGTAGTAAATTTTTGTGCACCAATTGTTACTCAAGGCCAAAATAGTGAGGGTATCGACACAATTAGACAAGATAATATCGGTTGTACTACTGCTAAAACAAGAGTTTTTGGGCATATTTTAGATGATAGAGATTATACAGGCTATGGTGTTGATGATGATAAGGTAGCAAGAGAATGGCAGCCATATTTTAAAAATAATAATGAATTACCAGTTTGTAGTGCGACAATTCATGATCCAAAATCTACTTATTATTTGGATGAGCATAAAGAATTTTTAATAGCTATACCAAGACCTTTTGCTGATTATGAAGATCCGGTAGATGATGAGACAAATTATGGTTCAGATGCAGAGAATCGTGCTAATAAAAGCCAGGTAGCAATTTTAACTGATCAGGCAGTAGCAGCCCTTGAAGCTGAAGGGCAAAATGTTTCAAGCTCAGATCGTAGTCGTATTTTTGCAGATATTTTAAGAGCTAATAGCTTCTCGTTTGCAGGCTCTAAAGAACCTCTAGAATACGCTAAAGCAATTTATGATGGTGAAGGAAGTTGTAATGTTGGCATTAATGTATTTCGTAATAAGGTGAAAGAAAATGGTAGATTTTGGTTTGATCCAGCTGAGCATTTAAGTGTGGCTATTTTTGATGAGGATGGTGATAAGGACGAAGATTTAGGCGGCTTAACTGGTAGTAAATTTGCTAAAAATCCGCCACCTCCTGCAGATATTCCATATGAGCAGGTAGAATGTGAGAAAACCGAATTTGATGATGAGACGAGATATTATTATACTATGGATTTTGATTTGGCGACTGCCAATGAAATAGATATCAACTATTATAATTATTGTGAAAAAGATGTCTATTTTTATACAGGCGGAAAAAAACTAACAGGTCATGTCAAATTCAAAGTAAAAGATCAAGGTTCTCAACAAAAATTTTGTTGCCAAGGTAATTATGGAGATGAACCTTGTGCTTGTATTTGTTCCAGTGATAAACAACATGGTTGTAAATTAGATGGTGGTGGTGATGCTACTACAGGCAGTAGTTCAAATGGCTGTTGGGAAAAGAAAACTAAATGCGGCTCTCAAGAAACATGCGGAGCTTTGCCAGGGGGCTGTGAGAATGGTGGTTGCGCACCTATTCTTGGGGTTAATACTCAAATAAAATATAAACATTATCGTTGGCGTGGTGAACCAGTGAAATATGATACTTTAGATGATAATTACGGTATTTTTGATATAGATGTGGGCCGTATGACTTCATGCTTGATTGAATATCCTGCGGTTGAGTTTAGAATAGGTGATGATAGACCAGAAAATCGTCGTATTTTAACTACTAGTGCAGTTAATGATGAGCCATGGAATTTGGGTAGATTATATGTCAGAGTAGTTGATCAAGAGATTTTAACTGCGGATGATGAAGAATGTTCATTTTCTGGAGATATTGGTGAGCTGAAAGAATTTTTTGATAATAATGCAGGTAGCTACACCGTAACTATAAAAACCATCAAAGAGACCGCGGTAATTACTCAGTTAAATGCTGCATTGGAAGAAAGATTTGAAGAGATTTTCTCTGATGAATATCGTGAAAAATTCTTTAATAATTTAGTAGGTGATGGTTCGGTATTTCAAACCATAGTCAAAACAATGTTCGTCCTTTATGTAACGATGTTGGCTGCAACTTTCTTACTGGGTATGACTCAGCTTAATGCCACTGAGATTATCAAAAGAGTAGTGAGATTTGGTTTGATCTTAACTGTAATTTCACCAGGTTCATGGGAGTTCTTCAATTATTTGATTCTTATTTTTGAGAAAGGTTCGGTCGAGCTTTCCTTATTGATGGCAGGTAGTTTCTTAGATCCGATGGGTGGAGCAACTGCTAATGCGGATAATAGTATTTACCGCATTATTGATGAGATAATCTATTTATTATTCCAACCTGAAATTCATCTAAAAATTTCAGCAATATTCTTCACGGTGATACCGCTCGGCATCCTAATGTTTATCATGATTTATTATGCATTTTTCCTAATGTTACATGCGATTGGTAGGTCAGTAATTGTTTATTTTGTAATAAAAATTATGTTTACTGCTATGTTCATGGTTGGGCCAATTTTTATTGCACTAGCTATTTTTGACCGGACTAAAAATATGTTTGAGCAATGGCTAGCAACGATAATTAGCTACGCTATCCAAGTATTATTTCTTTATATTACTATCGCTTTCTTCTCTACCTTAATTATGACTATCTTTTATGAGTTGCTTTATTTTGGGGTATGTTGGAAACCAGTATGGATTCTTAAATTAGGGCCTTTGCCAGAATTTGAATTTTTTAGCTATTGGCACTTTCAAGGTTATGATGCGCGCTACTCAGAAGCATATAACATTTCACGTGGTCCAGATTTTACCACAGTATTATTCTTTTTAACCTTGGCTTATATTTTTAAAGAAGTAGTAGAAAAAATTACTGATTTGGGTGATTCAATAGCAGGTGGTGCCGCTGGTGGTGCAGGAAGTATGGCTGCTTCTGCCATGAAAGATTTTGGTGGTGCTTTAAATGATGGTGCTAAAGCTGCAGGTAAATTAGCTGGTGGTGTTGGAGGTCGAGCAGCCTTTTTAGGAGGGAAAATTGCTATTGGTGCTTTAAAGGCACCGGGCACTCTAGGTCAAGGAGCAGCTGGTGGGATGTTGGCTGTTAGAGCAAATAATTTGCGTGGTGAAATTGCGGCTAATCAAAAAGCTATTGATGCTGGTAAGCCAGGACATTTGAGTAAAGAGAAAGCTGACAAATTAGGTGCAGATGCAAAAAGATATGAGGATGCTGCAAAAGCTGCAGGTAGAGGTGATGCATTAGCAGAAAATATTAAGAAAAGACAAGATGCAAATCGAGCTGAGAACTCTAAAATGCTGGGCGAGCTTAAAAAAGGAAATTTCTCAACCTTAGGCACCAAGCTTAAAAGAGCAGGTAATAGAGTAACTGGTGCAATTTCAAAATTTGAAGAGAGCTATCAAGATAATACTAATTTTGAACAAAATTTCAAAAATCTTAAAGCAGCTGGACAAAATGCAGCTAAATATAAAAGAAGAGCCAAGAAGGCGAGAAAAGAAGCATTAGCCTATGCAAAAAAACAAGGTATGAGTGATAAAGAGACTATCGATTTTGTAAAACAAGAAGTTGCAACCAGAATTAAAGGTGCACCACCACAAATGAAGGAAAATTTAGTTAATTGGGAAACAGATAAAGCTCAGGCCTTAATCGATCCTGATAAATTAGCTGCACAAAGATCTACAGAAGGAAAATATGAAGGACAAGATTTTGTTAAAAGAGTAAAACAGGCTACGAATATTGTGCATAATATTGGTATGACAGGTGCGAGAGCTAGAATGGCTGTAGTAAATGCTCCAGGTGATTTAAAGCAAGCTTTCAAAGATTCTACAGGAATTCAGGATCTAGAAAATCGTAATAAAGAGAAATCTTTTGAGGAATCCTTAGCAGATATTGATAAAAAAATTAGTGAATTGGAAGGTAAGCGAGATGATTTAGAGAAGCGCCTATTTAGTGAAGATAGGGTTCCATCTAAGGATAAGCAGAAAAAAATGCGCAGAGAGCTTGAATATCTTGATCAACAATTAAGTGAAGCACGTGATGAGCAAGCAGAATTAAAGCATAAAAGCATGTCACATGGACGTGTTAAAGTTAAAGCTGCTGTTAAAAAATTACGTTCTTCTAAAAAAACTCGAGCAGCAATTGCTAAGCGCAATGCTATTATTGCTGGATCTAAGGAAAGTAAAGCAGCTGCTCTTAAAGCTGCATATGATACAGCTGATCAAGCAGCTAATGAAACCATTGCTGATTTAAGAAAAGAACTTACAGCTAAAGGTAAAAAAGCTAAGAAACAAACCCAGAAAAAATTAGAGGTTTTAGATAAAGAGGTAGCTAAAAAGATTACTGAACTTCAAACGGCTAATCGTGATTTATTAAAAGGAGATCTTGATGCAGAAATTACTATTAAAGATAAAAAAGGTGTAAAAACTAAAACTACCAAACGTCAGCAAAGACGTACTAATAAAGCGAAGATTGCTGAGTTAAGCAAAAATCATCAGCAAAAACGTGCTAAGCTTGAGCAAGAGTTATCTACTAAGCTTGAAGGTCTGAATGAACAGAGTAAAGAAAAAGCACAGAAAATCCGTGATTTTATTGCAAAAGATAATTTAAAATTAAACAATGCAGCTGACGAATTTGGTTTAGTTGAGGCAGGGGTTGCAGAGTCAGCTACCAAAGATCTAGAAGGTGTTTTAGGTGCAGAGAAAACAGCAGAGCTGAAGAAAAATCTTGATAATATAGCTATTAACTATAGTGAAAAAGTAACAGAAATTGATAGTGCACAGAGAAGTGCTTTAAATCAAAATCAAGATTTAGAAAAAGATATAACCAATATTAAAAAGAAATTATCCCGTGTGCGGGAAGCAAAAGATATTGATGCAAATATTGCTCAGCAGGTTGAGGATGCTTTGGCTGGTATTGATTCATATGAAAAAGGAATGAGAGAAGTTGAGCAATCTTTTGCAGCTTCCGCAAAACAGACTACAGACCAACATCGTAAAGAATTTGCAGCTAAGATAGCAGAACGTTCAGTTAAAACTGAGTCAGCTAGTACAGAAACAAAAGATATGGCTGCTGCTGAAATGGATGATAATATAACAGTTGATCCTTCGGCTCCACCAGTGCCTGAAGATGATTATGTAACGGTTGATCCTTCGGCTCCACCAGTGCCTGAAGATGATGATGTAACGGTTGATACTTCGGCTCCACCAGCAGATCTTGATGAAGCTACAGTTAAAACTAATATTGCTGATTTAGGTTTGTTAAATGCTAAACAACGTAGTGAATTAGAGCAAGAGATAGCAGAAGCTAGAACTGATTTAGCAACTGAAAAAATCCGTTTAGATGGACAAAATCTGACTATTGAACAAGAAATTTCTGATCTACAAGCAAGGTTAGGAAAATTGCCAACAGAGGCTGAACTTGTTGGAAAATCTGATGAATTAAATGCTAAGCTTGCAGCAATAGATGGTAGATTAGCTGTTGATGAAGATGAAGTGAAATTAAATATTCGTCAGGCACAATGGCATGCTAATGCGCAAGCAGTAGGACGCGATGAGATTAGAGAGAAATTAGTAAAAGATACAATAGCGGGAATGTCTGATTTTGCTGATAAAACTTTAGAAGAAAAAGAGAAAATTACGCAAGATTTATATGTTCGAGCAGATTTAAAATATAGAGAATTAATGCTAGCGGAAGATAGAGAAATAACGGGAGATAAGGTTAGATTGTTAGAAAAAGCATATAACGCTGCAGATTTAGAATATAAAAATTTAACAGCTACTGAAGATAAAGATTCTGAGCAAGCTAAAAACGCTTTAGCAGAAAGAAATTTTTTATCTGAGCAACAAGAAAGGTATGAAGAGCAATATAACAAGCAAACAGCAGAATTAATAGCTTTACGTGAGGAGGTTACTAAGTCTACTATTTCTGATGAATTGAGAGATGCTGCTTTATTGATGAAAGATGATTTAGCAAAAACATTAGAGGATGAAAATCATAAATTTCTAGAACAACGCACAATGGATTTTGCAGCTAAAGAAGATCTAGAAAAACAACTTAATGATGTAAATCTAGAGTTACCTAACCTGGCTAAGAGAAAAGCAGATTTAGAAAGCGAATTGGTAAATATTGAGTTAGCCAGAGATATTATGAAAGCTGATTATAGAGAATTTGACAAACGTAATCATCAGATTGAGCAAGATGTTTTGGTGACTAAACAGGCTGAGATATTAGCGAAACAAATACCGCTTGATATAGAAGACAAGTTCAATAATAAAGCAAAAGAATTAGATGTAATAGAACAAAAGATAAAACAATTACATAAAGATAGAGCCGAATATGGTGATCGTATAGGCTATGATAAAGAGGGTAACGAAGAAACTTATAGTAAAGAAATACAAAAACAATATACACTCAGAAAAGACGCTCAAAAAGAATATGATATTTTACAACAAGATTATGCTAAACAAATAAATCAAACTATAGCAGTAGCAAAATTAGAAATAGATATGCAAATAGCTGAAAAAGAATATTTGGCTGCGGTTGATCTTGCTAGAGCTAAACATCAAGATTTTATTTTTGAGCAAGAAGTAAAACAGCTTGAGTTGGTAAATTCTAGAGATGAACAAATCGCTCAGTTTGTTAAAGAAAACCCTGATTTAGCCGCAGATCCTGAACAGCTTGAGAAATTTAAGCAAGACCATCTAAAAGCTCAAAATGAAGAGATTGCACAGTTAGAGGCTAGTATAGCTGCAGAACAATCTAGTTTAGAAATTATAAATAATATTCCTGCTGGCATAGCTCCTGCACCGGGCGATTTATCAGCGGAATTACAAAATTTACAGGATTTACATGATATTTATATAAATAAATATGACACAATTACGGCTAGTAAAGAAATTGATCAAGATATTTTAGCATCTCTGAGAGAGGTGCAAAATGACACTAATGAGCAGGTTGCTCAAGAAATTAAGGAAGCAGCTGAGAAAGCTAAAGCGACAGAAGTTAGTGAAAAATCAGAATCTGGTAAAGCGACTAGCAGTACAACAGCAGAAACTGCACCAGAAACTACAGGTGATGATATAGCTGATGATGAAAAAGATAAGCCTGAAGCAACTCCAACTGATCCAAAAGCAGATGAAGCTAAATCTTCGGCAGAAAAAGAAAATAATGATAGAGCTAGACGTATTGAACAAATAAATGCACAAATTTCTTTAAGAAGAGCTCGTAGAACTCAGCTTATTAGTAAGAAAAATGCAGCAGCAGATCCTGAAGAGAAAAAATCTTTAGAAGAGCAAATAGAACGTATAACTTCAGACATTGATTCTTTGATAGCAAGTACTAAATGAGATATTTGAAATATATAACATTGTTAATCTTTTTTGCCATTTTGAGCTCTTGTGATGAGAAGCCAAGATGTGTGGCAGCTGAAGATTTTGGTCAACCTAAAGGTATTGCTAATATCTATGGTAAAGATGTAGGTCCAAAATATGATCAAGCAGAATCATTAGAATATAGTTTTTTTGAAAAATCACGCTCTTCAGCGACAGGTTATGTTTTAAATGGTGATGATCTTAAAATAAAAATTAGAGGAGCTTGGTCACCATGGGATGAAAGTAATCTAGCTAGAGGTACTTGTGGAGTTTCTGATAAGGTTTGTAGCTTAGCTGAAGATTTTACTCAAATAGATATAGATGATATTTCAGGTTATCGTTTTAAACAATTTGAAGATTGTGGTGATGGTACCTCAGAGGCTAGAATTTGTTGGTACCCATATGGTTTAGGAGTTTATGTGGGTTTGGGCAAAAACCCGTCAAACAGCTTTGAGTTTTTATATCATACTGCTGATCCGAAATATCTTTCTTCAGATGGTGTTTCTTGGTTTTTTACTTTGCCGCAAAATGTTTTAAATAATATTAAAGAAACTTTAGATCTCGAACAATGGCGTTCTATTCGTATTTATTTGAGAGTTTTTGATAATAATTATTCAGATAATACGAATGGTTGTATAGATCGTGATATTGATGGCGAATTATTACTAAATCCTGATGCTGGTGAAATTTCTGTATGTACCACACCTATGGAATTTACTTTTATGAGTGGTGCTACCAGAGAAGAGCCTGGTTTCCTAGAAAATGCTGCTCGAGTATTCTTGGACCCTGCCAGTGAAATGGTACGTGCTATTTATGAAGGTTTTACTCAATCACCAAATTACCAAAATATTTATAATTTAGTTTGGGTGTTATTTATCACTTTTTACGCAATTGGTTATTTACTAGGTTTCGTGAATATTACCCATTCTGCTTTGATGGTGATGTCGTTACGTTTTGCATTGCTTTATACCTTTTTATCGCCAAATTTAGGTTGGTATTTCTTTAATGATTATGTATTTAGCTTTTTCTGGTATGGCTCAAATGAGTTGGCCAATTTAATCATTAACGCTTTCAATAAGACAGTAATGTCTGGCTTGAATGTTAATACTTTAGCGGTGGGAACCACCATTGATACTAGTGCCATTGCTTTTGTGGATGATACTATTTTGATGTTTGTTTCAGAGGCCATAAATAATAAAATGCAGGCTCTGATTTTTTCACATGAGCTAGGTGTTATTTATGCTATAGCCTTATATTTTGCCTTTTTTATCTTCATTGTTTCAATGATTGAGCTCACGGTTATTTTGATATTTATCTATCTAACTATGACCATTTTACTGGCTTTAGCTCCAATATTTTTTGCCTTTGCTGTATTTAAATATACTAGAGAGAAATATTTTGAAAGTTGGCTTAAAGCTATAGCTGGTGCAGCAATCCAGCCTATGATTATTTTTGTCTTCTTAACTTTATTTTTGACGATTATTACCAGCTTTTTATATGACATGCTTTATTATGAGGCATGCCCAACAACTTTGATTAATATCCCTTCAATCTTACATCTAAACTTTTGGGAAATTAAAGATATATATGATTTTGATCCAATTACTGAAACTGCGACTAAAACTGATAAAAATGCGCCTAATATAGATCTCGTAACAATCTTTATTCTATATTTAAGTACTTTGGTTATTAGCCATGTTACAGAAATGGTTCCTAAAGTTGCTGAGAAAATCTCAGGAGGTATCTCACTTGCAGCTATTAATGGTTTAGTTGGGCAGATGGGTAAAACAGGACGTAAATTTGTTGAAGAATCTATCAAAACTACAATTAAATCAGCACATCGTAGAACTACGGGGCGGGCATTATCTGTTGCTATGGATAAAGCCGCGCCTACCTTTGTCAGTTCTAAAGCCCATAAACTTACTGGTGGTTTAATTAATAAAACTAAAGCTGGAAAAATGGCTACTGCTAAAAAACGTGCTAAAGCAAATCTACGTAGTAAAGGCTATAGTGAAAGTGAGATGAAAGATGCAGTAAAAGCTGAGGCAGCCAAAGAGTATAAAAAAGAATTGCTGCGTGAGAAAGCTGAGAATAAGAAATATGGTAAAGATACCATTAATCCAGCTAAAATTGCTATAGGTGCAATTAGAGAGGCTATTGATAATGCTAGAATTGATGCTCAGAAAGCTCAGGCAAAAGCTGCTGGTAAGAAATTTGATGATAAGAAAGAAAGGAAAGCGCGTGACGGTTTGCTTAAAAATGAAAAAGAGCAGCTTAGAAATGATGATACATTTAATCAAGAAGTGGATAGAGATGTGCAGAAATTCCAAAAAGAGGATGAGGCGCAAGAAAAAGCGCAAGATCTTGCATCAGATCCTTCTAAAGGATTGGAAGCTGCTGATGAGAGTGGTGGCGGTGGTGAAGCTGGAGCAGATGGTGCGATGGGTGGTGATGTAGATGTTTCTACAGATGGTGCAGATGCTGGTGGTGAAACTAGTGATGGTGAGTCAGCTTCAGATAAAGATGGTGATGATTTAGATTTTGAAGGAGGTCCTGATGATGATTCAGATGGAGATGATTCAGATGGAGATGAAGGTGATGATGATTCTGATGATGGTGAAGGCGGCGATGATGATGGCATAGATGGAGGTGATGATGATTCTGATGATGGTGAAGGCGGCGATGATGATGGCATAGGTG
>CAXDRM010000028.1:0-15470 GCA_963991775.1 uncultured Rickettsiales bacterium
AAGCTGTACCGAGAGACAAAAAAGGCTGCTCAATATATTGATTTTGTTTATATCAACTAACTCCTTTGGTCGTTGAATATTCAAAATGCAATGGCTTATCCGGAAACACTTTTTTATAAGCTTGGTGGGCAGCAAAAGCTGCTTCACTAAAGCCAGTTAAAATTAATTTTAGCTTACCTGCATAATCAGCAATATCACCAATCGCATAAACCCCATCTAAATTAGTAGCCATAGTTGCTGGATCAACTGCGATATGCTTTTTATCAATATTTAAGCCCCAATCAGCGATCGGACCAAGCTCCATACTTAAACCATAAAATGGTAATAAATAATCTGCTTCTAAAGCTTTGCTATTGCCATCAAGATCTTTAACTACAACTTCTTGTAATTTACCTTGCTCACCATTTAAACCAGCTAATTGATAAGGAACTACTAACTCAACCTCACCTTTTTCTGCTAAAATATTTAGTTTTTCAACCGAATTTGGCGCCGCTCTAAATTTAGCACGACGATGTACTAAATAAACTTTACTAGCAACTCCAGCAAGTGATAATACCCAATCAATCGCTGAATCACCGCCGCCCGCAATCACCACATTTTTATCCTTATAATCAGAGATTTTATTTACTAAATATTTTACTGAACCTCTAGCTTCATATGCTTCAAGATTTTCTAGTGGTGGACGATTAGGACCAAAAGCGCCACAACCTGCTGCAATGATAATTGCTTTCGCTTTAATTAATTTATTTTGGCTAGTTGCAACTAAAAAATCATCCCCCTCTTTAGCAAATTTTACTACTTGATTATCAAGATGAAACTCTGCGCCAAAAGGCTTTATTTGCTCTTCAAGCTTAGTGATTAAATCTGCTCCGGTAATTTGTGGATAGGCTGGAATATCATAAATTGGTTTTTCTGGATAAAGCGCTGTACATTGCCCACCAATAAAATCCAAAGTATCAACCACATGACATTTCATATTAAGCATGCCTGCTTCAAATACGGCAAAAAGCCCTACCGGACCGGCACCAATTACTACAATATCTGTTTCAAATTCTTGCTGTGCTGACATGATTAATATTATTCATTTATTAAAATTTCACGCTTACCTGTTGGAGTAGGCGCAGAGACTATACCTTCTTTTTCCATCTCTTCAACAATATTTGCCGCACGATTATAACCAATTTTTAACTGACGCTGAATATAGCTAATTGATACTTTGCGATCTTTCAGCACAATCTTAACTGCAGCCTCATAAAAATCATCCTTATCATCACCACCCGCAGCACCATCAGCCATAAAACCATCACCACCCTCTTCGACATTCTCAAACAAATTATTAATATAAACTGGCTCTGCTTGATCTTTTAAAAATTTAACAATTTGCTGCACTTCACCATCACTAACAAATGGTCCATGCACACGTGTAATTTTACTACCGCCATACATATAAAGCATATCACCCATACCTAGTAATTGCTCGGCTCCTTGCTCACCTAAAATAGTACGTGAATCAATTTTAGAAGTAACATGGAAGCTAATTCTAGTTGGAAAATTTGCTTTAATCACACCAGTAATCACATCTACTGAAGGACGTTGCGTTGCAATAATTAAATGAATTCCTGCTGCTCTAGCCATTTGTGCCAAACGCTGAATATAGCTTTCAATTTCTTTACCAGCTACTAACATTAAATCAGCCATCTCATCAACAATCACTACAATATAAGGTAAGGGCTGCATGTCTAACTCAACTTCTTCAAAAATAGGTTTACCAGTTTCTTGATCAAAACCTGTTTGTACCGTACGGGTTAGCATTTTTTTAGCTTTGATTGCTTTTTTCATCGTATCATTATAACCGCTAATATTTCTAACCCCTAAAGCTGACATTAAACGATAACGATTTTCCATTTCTTGTACTACCCAGCGCAGCGCCTGCACTGCTTTTTTAGGCTCGGTTACTACTGGCGATAATAAATGCGGGATACCATCATAAACTGATAGCTCCAACATTTTAGGATCAATCATAATAAATTTACATTCTGCTGGTGATAATTTATAGATCAGTGAAAGTATCATAGTATTAACCGCTACTGATTTACCTGAACCTGTAGTACCTGCTACTAATAAATGTGGCATTTTAGCAAGATCAGCAGTTACTGGCTCACCACCAATAGTTTTACCTAAGGCAAGTGGCAAATTAGCATCATTTTTTTGATAATCAGCTGAGGCAAATAATTCACGCAAATAAACTGTCTCGCGATTATCATTAGGTAATTCTACACCTATAGCATTTTGCCCAGAAATTACCGATATACGCGCTGAGATAGCACTCATAGAGCGTGCCACATCATCTGCTAAACCAATAATCCGTGAAGATTTAATTCCAGCTGCTGGCTCAAACTCATATAAGGTTACTACCGGACCAGGTTTAACTTGTAAGATCTTACCATTAACCCCAAAATCAGCGAAGACATCTTTTAACAAATCAGCATTTTTCTGTAATTGCTCTTTGCTAATTTGATTTTTCTTTTTGCTTTCATAAGCACTTAAAAATTCTAAGCTTGGTAAACCATAATCAGTGGTTTTAACTTCAGGAATATTAACCTGCTCAATTTTCGCGATTTTCTTTTCTTTTTTAACATAGCTAGTATCAATATCTTTAATCCGTTTTTTAAAGAATTTACGCGCCACAAAATTTTTAGTGAGCACATAAATTTGCATTGACTTAGCTGGTATCATCAATAATAAGCGCAGTGCAGATTTACCCATATTGCGCACTAATCTTTTGATAATTAACAAAGTAGCACGCAAAGAAATATTCTGCGCGAAACAAAATAAAATCACAAAAATTGTGAAAGCCAAAACATTAAGCAGATAAAATGAAGGAAGGTGATTTAATTGCTCATTTAAATAATAACCTAATAAGCCACCATAAGTAACAAATTGCCAAGAAGAAAGCGGCGGAAAGTTACTTAACACCAAGCAAAAACACAATAAAGAAACCATGAAAGCTAAGCTGCGCAAGGTTAGATATTCAGGCAAAGTTTTTTTAAAACATAACATTGTTAAATTGGCAAAAAATGCAATGATCAGCAAATTAGCTAAGCCAAAAATCTTCAGTAAAAAACCTGAAAGATATGCGCCAACAATGCCAGCTTTATTGGTTACTAAAGCGCTAGTTGCCGAATCAAAAGAAGGATCAAGCGGATGATGCGTAATTAAGGCTAAACTAAGAAAACCGGTAAAACCTAAAAAGAAAAATCCGAATATTTCAAAAAATCTCGAGAGCCAAAAATTTTTAAGTGATTTTTCTTTCATCTAAAAAATAAACTAATACTATTTAAGTGCTTTGGAACATAACATAATATAATAAATTTTCTAGCTCAGAAAAAAAATAAAACAAGCTAAATGAAATTCAGCAAGCAAAATTTTGACCAAGATAATAACCACCTGATGCAAGAGTTTGAATTTGCTTTAGAAAATTCGGATAAAAAAGCTCTACTCAAAAGCTTAGAACAAATTAATGTTGCAGATTTAGCCTTAGTGTTAAGTGATTATCGTGACGATAAAAAAGCTAAATTTAGCAAATTAGTCGCAAATAATTTTCCACCTGAATTATTTTTAAAATTTAATGATGCAGTTTGTGAAGAATTTTTACTACTTGCTGGCAAGAAAAAAGCTGCAACTTTACTAAGTAAATTAGAAGTAGCAGAAATCATCGCTATACTTGATGAATTGCCTGAAGATTTTAAAGCAGAAATCTTTGGCTCATTTTCTAAAACTCTGCAAAAAGAATTAGCCACTGGTTTTAATTATCCAAGTGACAGCGTTGGTAGATTATTACATCGTAATTTTTTATCCGTGCCTGCTCATTGGAGCCTTGCTCAAGTTAATAAATATTGTTTCAAAAATAAAAAATTACTCGATGATAATTTTTACGGAGTATTTGTCATTGATCATCTCTATCGCCCAATTGGCATTGTGACTACCCAACAATTAGTACTGAGCCCACATGATACTAAAATAAAAGATGTGATGCATAGTGAGATTGGTATTTTCCATCATTTAGCTAGTAAAGATGATGTAGCGATTTTATTCCAAAAATATGATCTTACTTTTGCTCCAATCGTAAATAATGATGGTCGTATTATTGGCTTTATTACTATTGATGATGTTTTAGATGTAGTTGATGCCGCAGCTGAAGAAGATATACTTTATCTAGGTGGTATTTATGAGTCAGATATTTTCACTAAATTTAGCAAAACTTTAAAACAAAGATTGCCTTGGCTAATTCTTAATTTAATGACCGCAATTCTTGCCTCAATCGTGATTAGCTTTTTTGATGATACCATTGAAAGCTTAGTAGCTTTAGCAGTGTTAATGCCAATTATTGCCTCAATGGGCGGCAATGCTGGAACCCAAACTGTTACAGTAGCAGTCCGTGCTCTGGCCACACAAGAGCTTAATAAATTAAATACTAGCAAAATTATTCTTAAAGAGACTCTAATCGGTTTTTGTAATGGCGTATTTTTTGCCCTACTTTGCTTTGCAGCGCTATTTTTGATTTATGACAATTATACTTTGGCCATGCTGTTTGCGATTGCTAATATTATCACTTTGACCATTGCTGGCTTTTCAGGTGCTGCTATACCTATTATTTTAAATAAGTTAAAAGCCGATCCAGCAATTAGCTCTGGCGTGATTCTGACCACTATTACTGATGTAATTGCATTTCTTGCCTTTCTTGGTTTAGCCACAATATTTATTGCCGCATAATGCCTGCTAAAATTTCTTACCCATTATTTTACGCGCTAGCAACATTATTTTTAATGATTCCTTATGTGCCTTTTTCTTTTTCAGAATTAGGTAGATTTTTCCCAGAATTTATTAGCCCCTTCATTTTCTTTTTTTATGTGTATTTTAAAGATAGGCCTAATTATTTCTTTATCTTTATCATCGCCATCATTATTGACGCGCTGCATAATATGTTGATTGGTACTACGACTGTAACCTGCTTTTTAAGCTTACTGCTTTTTCATTATCAAAGAAAATTATTCTATTTCAAAGAATTCACTGAGATCTGGATTTCCTTCAGCTTTTTTACTATGCAATTTACTGTTGTTAATTTACTGATCATTAATTCTGCCAATGATTTACCTATTGATTTAGGCCTGGTACTATTTAAATTGCTTGGCACAATCTTGCTATATCCCTTACTACACAATCTGCTGTTATTTTTGGCAGCATTGCTCAAACCAACTATATCTAGTGAGCAAAAATGATCGTTAATGATTCTGATAAAAATAAAATTTTTAGTAGAAGAGTTTTTGTTTTAGTTTTTGTTAAAGCATTCTTTATTGCTTGCCTAGTTTTTAGATTAATTTATCTGCAAATTTTTAAGCATGGTAAATATAACACTCTCTCAGCCAGCAACAGGATTAAAAGCTTTATCATTCCCCCACTGCGCGGCAAAATCATGGACCGTAAAGGTGATATCCTAGCCAGCAATAGCGAATATTACCGTATTCTATTTAATCCAGAGGCACAGGTTTCTATTCAAGATACTATCAAAAAACTTAGTAAATTAATTAAAGAGCCAACCAGTAAATTTATTTATGACTCCTCAAAAAATATTCGTAAATCCACTAATGGTTATATCTTACTTTATGATGATTTAAGCTGGGCACAAGTAGCAAAAATCGAAGTACATACTCCAGAATTGCCTGGTGTTTACATTGAAACTGCGCAGCGCAGATTTTATCCACATGGTGCAACTACCGCTAATTTTTTAGGTTATGTAGCAGCGGTAAGCGAAAAAGAAATCAAGCAGACTGATAATAATCTATTGAGCCATCCTGATTTTAAAATCGGAAAAATGGGTATTGAAAAAAAATATGAAGAACATTTACGCGGCAAGGCTGGTCTTAGCCATTTAGAAGTTGATGCTTATGGTTTTGGTGTAAGAAATGTCGATCTTACCTCTTCACTTAAAAGCACTGCTGGTGCAAATCTAGAATTAGCTATTGATATTTCTTTGCAAAAATTTTGTCATGATTTAGTCAAAGAGCAAAGAGCTTCTGTGGTGATGCTTGATATTCAAACTGGTGAGATCTTAACTTTAATTTCACAACCTAGTTTTGATTCAAATTTATTTGTGGCAGGTATCCCACAAAATAAATGGCATGAATTAATTTCTGATCCTGGTAAGCCTATGACTAACAAGGCTATTTCTAATGTATATCCGCCAGGCTCAACCTTTAAAAATATTACTGCCCTCGCTGCTTTAGAAGATGGTTTTAATCCTAAAAAGAAAATTACCTGCAAGGGTAAAACTAGATTAGGCCGACGTATTTTCCATTGTTGGCGCAAAGAGGGTCATGGCACCCTTGATCTGGTTGATGCACTTAAGCAATCTTGTAATGTGTATTTTTATCATGTCGCCAAAGAAGTTGGTATTGCCAAAATTGTTGCAACTGCGCGCAAATTAGGTTTGGGCTCAATTACTAATATCGAGCTTAATAATGAGAAAGCTGGTCACTTACCGACTATGGCCTGGAAGAAAAAAATCTTTAATATTCCTTGGGTAACTGGTGACACTTATAATAGTGGTATTGGTCAGGGCTTTTTAGAAACTACACCTTTGCAGCTAGCAGTAATGACCGCCAGAATTGCTAGCGGTAAAGAAGTATCTCCAACTATTTTAAAGAAGGCTGCAGCAAGTAATTTTCCTGAATTAGATTTTGCACCAGAAAATCTCACCATCATTAGAAAAGCCCTATTTAAAGCCGTTAATGAAAAACGTGGTACAGCTTATTATCGCCGCATTGCCAATAAAAAATTTGCTATGGCCGGTAAGACTGGTACGGCACAAGTAGTGTCAGTAAACCATGATAAAGAGGATTTTGACAAATTAGATATTAAAGAAAGAAATCATGGTTTATTCGTAGGTTACGCCCCTTTTGACAAACCTAGATATGCAGTTTCTGTAGTGGTTGAACATGGTGGTTCTGGTTCTACTTCGGCTGCGCCTATTGCGCGTGATTTGCTATATTTTGCCCAAAAACAAGAAATAAAAAATAAGACTTAATAAAAATCAGATCTCTTGGCGAAGCTAACGCTTCTACTCAGCACAGCGCTCAGGAACCTAAATTCTTCAAACCGGTTCTCGAGCGCTGTGCTGAGTAGAAGCTTTAGCTTCATATCGAAGTATGATTTTGCACTTGTTGCAAAATTTTACCGAGAGATCCTTTAGCAACTAATTCTTCTACCTTACCGGGCCTTTCGGTACAACGCTCATTTCATTCGCGCCACTCAAGGACCTAAAGTATTAATCATTTTTAAATTTACTTCTGCTGCTCCTAGTGTATAGTGAATTTCCCAATTTTTTGTAGTAAATAAGATATGGCAGATAATAAAAATAAAGCACATTTAAATAAATTAACTGATCAAGACGCTCTTGATTTTCATAGTCACGGTACACCAGGTAAAATCGCGATTGCGCCTTCTAAACCACTAACTACCCAAAGAGATTTATCACTAGCTTATTCACCAGGTGTTGCAGCTCCTTGTAAAGTAATTAGCGAAAATCCAGATGCTGCTTACGATTATACTGCCAAAGGAAATTTCGTAGCAGTTATCTCAAATGGAACTGCCGTTCTTGGCTTAGGTAATTTAGGTGCTCTTGCTTCTAAACCAGTGATGGAAGGTAAATCTGTATTATTTAAAAGATTTGCTGATATTGATTCTGTTGATGTTGAAGTTGCAACTGAAGATCCAGATGAATTCATCAATGCAGTAAAATATTTAGCACCAAGCTGGGGTGGTATCAACCTTGAAGATATTAAAGCGCCAGAATGTTTCGAAATTGAACAAAGACTTAAAGAGCTTGTTGATATTCCAGTATTCCATGATGATCAACATGGTACTGCGGTTATTACTGCTGCTGGTTTAATTAATGCTGCAAAAATTGCTGGTAAAAAAATCTCAGATCTTAAAATTGTAATTAATGGAGCAGGTTCTGCAGGTATTGCTTGTTTAGAGCTTATTAAAACTATGGGAGCACGGGATGAAAACTGCTTCTTATGTGATAAAACTGGTGTGATCTATAAAGGTCGTCCAACTGGTATGAGCCCTGTCAAAGAAAAACATGCTGTTGCAACTGACAAACGTACTTTAACTGATGCGCTAGATGGTGCTGATGTATTTTTAGGTCTATCAGTTAAAGATGCAGTTAGCCCAGAAATGGTTAAAAACATGGCTGATACGCCAATCATCTTTGCAATGGCTAATCCTGATCCAGAAATCACTCCAGAAAAAGCACGCGCAGCGAGAAGTGATGCAATTATTGCGACTGGTCGTTCTGATTACCAAAATCAGGTAAATAATGTGATGGGTTTCCCTTATATTTTTAGAGGTGCTCTTGATGTACGTGCTACTGCAATTAATGAAGAAATGAAAATTGCTGCAGCTAATGCACTTGCTGAATTAGCACGTGAACCAGTACCTGCTGAAGTATCTGCCGCTTATGCTGGACGTAAAATGAGCTTTGGTCCTGATTATATTATCCCAGTACCATTTGACCCAAGATTAATCTATACTATCCCAGTAGCTGTTGCTAAAGCTGCGATTGAAACTGGCGTAGCTCGTAAAGAAATTACTGATTGGGAAGCTTATAAAAATGAATTAGCTGGTCGCTTAAATCCAACCACTAATACACTTAACTTAATTTTTGGTAAGATCAGACATAACCCTTCAAAAGTAGTATTTGCTGAAGGTGAGCATAAAAATGTGATTAATGCTGCTAAAACTTGGCAGGATTCTTCATATGGTGAAGCTGTTCTAGTTACTCGTTCTGATAAGCATGATTTGCTTACTAAAAATCTTGATGAGTTAGGCATTGAACAAGGTGAGCTAAAAATCATCAATATTACTGAGGATAAAATCATCGATAAATATGCTGATTTACTTTATCAAAAATTACAAAGACAAGGTTACACACCGCGTGATTGCCAAAGAATGGTGCGTGATGAGCGTAATATTTTTTCGGCTTGTGCAGTAGAAGCTGGCGATGCTGATGTGATGGTTACAGGTGTTACCAGAAGCTATAAAAGCTGCCTAGATGATGTAACTAAAATCATTGAGACTAAACAAGATAAGCCTTTATTTGGTTATTCGATTGTTATCTCTAAAGATCGTACGGTCTTTATTGCTGACACAGCAGTTAATGAATTAGCAACTTCTGAAGAAATTGCTGATACTGCGGTAAGAATGGCTGAAGAAGTTAGAAATTACGGACATACTCCCCGTGTTGCTTTAGTATCATTTTCTAATTTTGGTAGTCAGCTACGTCGTGAATCAACCCGTATTCAACAAGCTAAAGAATTGCTTGATGAACGTAAAGTTGATTTTGCTTATGATGGTGAAATGTCACCAGATGTAGCACTTAACCAGGAGTTACTTGATTTATACCCTTTCAACAATCTAAAAGAGCCGGCAAATATTTTAATTATGCCTGGTTTACATTCTTCAATAATAGCTACTAAATTAATGCAAGAATTAGGAGGTAGCGCAGTGATTGGACCAATTTTATCTGGCTTTAAAAAGCCTGTTGAAATATGCTCAATGGGAGCTTCAGTTGGTGATATTATCAATCTTACCGCAATAGCTGCTGCAAGAAGTAAAAAGGATGGTAAAAAACAAGCAAAATAAATTTCTGGTTTGCATCGGAATTACTAACATTGAAAATAGCTTTGCTGCGCTGAAATATGCAGCGCTCAAAGCTAAAGCATCTGGTGCTGTTGTCGAGATTCTCAGCGTCATTGACACTACTGGCCAAGATTATGGCTTATTTTCTGTGGATAAAGTAATGAAGCAAGAAAAGCGCAGCAAATCCGAAGAAGTACTTAAAGATGTTTCTAAAAAAGTACAAGAATGGTCAGGTCAAACTCCGATTTTAAATATTAAAGAAGGTATTATCAGCGATAAAATCTCTGAAGTGTTAAGTGAGGATAAAACTATTAATCTGATTATTGTGGGTACGGCACGCAACTCAACTAGTAAAGGTAAATTAATTAGCTATTTAACTGAGCAAATCTCTTCAAAATTATTTTTACCTTTGATCATTATTCCACATGATCTTTCTGATACTGAACTTAAAAAAATCATTTAATCACAGTTGCTCATGCAATTTTTATTTCTAGCTGGTGGCGCAATTTGTGGTGCTGGTTTGCGTTATATTTTTACTCAGCTTTTTACTAAGGGTATTTTTGCTCAGAAAATTAGCAGTGCGGTTATTTTGAGCAATATTAGTGGCTCAATTATATTTGCTTTATTAATATATTTTAGCCGCAACCTAAATCTTAACGAAGCAGCCAAAATATTTATTTTTACTGGTTTTCTTGCTTCTTTTACTACCTATTCTACTTTTATTTTTGAGCTAGCTACTTTAATAAATGACCAAGAATTTTTAGCAGCACTTAGCTATTTTGCTTTATCATTTTTTGTGCCATTAATCATTATGTTATTTGCAGTAATTAAATATGGCGGATAATTTTGCAAAATTAAAAGCGCAGCTGCTCAAAGATAAGATCTATGAAGATCAAAAAATTTTGGTGCTTAATAAACCTACTGGTTTAGCTGTACAAGGTGGTGTTAAGATTAAAAAATCTGTTGATCAAATTTTAAATTTTGGTGAAGCAGAATTAAAATATCGTTTAACGCATCGCATTGATAAGGATACTTCTGGCTTACTACTTATTGCTAAAAGCGAGCAAGCAGCCAAATATGCTACTAAATTATTTAATGAACGTGCGCTTAAAAAAACCTATCTTACTATTGTGGTAGGTAAGCCACGCAAAAAATCTGGTATTATTGATTTAGCGGTAAGCGCCAAGAAAACTGCTAAATTTAAGCATGAGCAAAAAACTCAAAATGCGCGCAGCTCTTATGAGATTATTGATCATGTAGGTAATGAGTTAAGCTTTTTAGCGGTTGAGCCTCATACTGGGCGTAAGCATCAAATTAGAATTCATTTAGCAGCTATTGGCTGTCCTATTTTAGGTGATGGTAAATATGGTGGCCGCCAAGCATTTAAAAGTGGGCTTAGTAATAAAATTCATTTACATGCTTATCAATTAATTTTGCCTAATTATTTTGGCAAAAAACCTCTTAAGCTTGAAGCTGCTCCGCCTAAAGCTTTTCAAGATACTATGACTGAATTGGGCCTGATGATTATCTAATCTTTATCTGTTGCAGGCTTTTCTGAAACACAGTGTTTACAACACCATGTTTCAGCGGAGTGCCTCATTGCAACTGATCTAAAAATACTCACCTATGTTTAATCATGCTACCGGACAAAAGTTTTATTTTATGCCAATAGCACTTAATCCGGCTCTTGAGTGAACCGAAGCAAAGCGAAGGTTTGTACCGAAAGATCCTTTAGATGTTCATGTTTAACTATTCAGCTTCTTTGGCCCCTCGGTAAAATTCTCGGCTAAGGCCGAGAATCACTCGGGAACCTAAGTTTTCAACTTGATGTTTTTTTATTTTTGTCCGGTAGTATGATGTTTAATACGCTCCGTTTTTTAGACAGTTACATTCGGCAAAAATCCAAGCAACATATAAAGATTAGACCTAATCATCAGCTCTTGCAGGCTTTTCTGAAACACAGTGTTTACAACACCATGTTTCAGCGGAGTGCCTCATTGCAACTGATCTAAAAATACTCACCTATGTTTAATCATACTACCGGACATTTTTTTGATATTTAATAAGCCGGTCCCTGAGCTTGCGAGCTTTAGCGTGGCAATGGCCGAATGGGTCGGTTTAAAACTTCCAAATTTATAACCAACCTTGTGGTTCGGCCCATTCGACAAGCTCAGGAGAACCAGGATCACCAACCGGTTGGGCGTTATTTTGAGAAACAAAATAATATTATTAAGTATTTTTGTCCGGTAGTATGATGTTTAATACGCTCCGTTTTTTAGATAGTTACATTCGACAAAAATCCAAGCAACATATAAAGATTAGACCTAATCATCAGCTCTTGCAGGCTTTTCTGTATACCTTAGGACCCTGAGGCGAACGTAGTAAAAAAACAGCGTAGCAATACCGAAAGGCCACTCGAGTTTAAGTTATGCACTTTCTACTTTCCCTTTCAAAATTTTGTTATTAGCATAAGTTATATAAATTCTTATCACGGGTAGAAAATGAACAGCTATAAAACTTCACAAAAAATTATGCATTGGTCGATGGCGCTAATGATTATTGTGCTATTACCTATGGGTTATTATATGCAAGATTTACCAGGACAGCTACGTTCCAATGCTTATGGCTTACATAAATCATTTGGCGTATTAGTTATATTTTTATTGGTGTTACGTGTGCATTTACGTCGCAAACATGGTGCACCTGCCCTACCTAAAAAATTTAAAATTTGGGAAAGCTGGTTAAGCCATGCTGTGCATTATATCATTTATATTTTAATGCTAATCATGCCTCTTTCAGGTTGGGTGATGTCTAATGCTAAAGGTTATCCAGTAAAATTATTTGGTATAAAAATGCCAGATATCGCACCTAAAAATGAAGCTTTAGGCGAATTAGCCAGCATTAGCCATACTGTCATTGCCATTTTATTTATCTGGGTTTTGCTACTCCATTTCGCTGGCGTGCTGAAGCATTTAATATTTGATAAAGAAAATATTGTGAAAAGAATTGGTTAAATCATCATATTGTGCAGGATTTTCTAAATATTTTAGGACCCTGAGCTTGCCGAACGGGCCGCTCGAGTCTGAGTAATTTACTAAACCAACCTTACACTTCGGCACGCTCAGTGGCCGGTTGGGGTTAAATCTTGAGGTCCCTATGGTTCGGCAGTAAGGTTGGTAAGCCTGGTTATCCTGAGCTTGTCGAACGGGCCGAACCACACCAACCGGATAACCGAACGGGCCGGTCAGTCTGAGCAATTATCTAACAACCACTTGACTAAAATTGGTTTTAGTCCCAAAATCAAAGCTTTCACATTATTACCAAAAAAATGTCATTATTACCTATAACCAGTGAAGGTTATCAAAAAATACAAGCTGAGCTTGATCAGCTTAAATCTGTAGAACGCCCTACTGTAATTAAAGCGATTGCTGCTGCACGTGAACATGGTGATCTAAAAGAAAACGCCGAATATCATGCAGCTCGTGAAAAACAAAGCTTTATTGAAGGTCGCATCCAAGATCTTGAAGATCGCTTTGCTCGTGCTCAAGTAATTGAGGTAAGTAAAATCACTGATGAAAAAATTCGCTTTGGCGCTACAGTTGCTTTGTTTGATGTTGAATCAGAAGAAGAAGTAAGTTATAAAATAGTTAGTGAGTATGAGGCTGATTTAACAAATAATTTAATCTCTATTACTTCACCAATTGCTAAAGGTTTAATTGGCAAACAAGAAGGAGATGAAGTTAAAATCAAAACTCCAAAGGCACTGAGAGAATATGAAGTTATTAATGTTGAATATAAATAGGTAAAACATGGTTAAAGCTACTGATGATCAAAATTTTCAAACAGATATACTAGATAAATCAGGTTTGGTATTAGTAGATTTTTGGGCAGAATGGTGTGCACCTTGTAAGCAATTAGCACCAATACTCGAAAAAATCTCTGCTAAGCATGGTGACAAACTTGAAATTTTCAAAGTAGATATTGAATCAAGCCCTGAAGCACCTACAAAATATGAAGTAAGAGGTATTCCTAATTTGGTACTATTTAAAGATGGTAAAGTAGTTGATACACGTGTTGGTGCTCTACCTGAAAATGCGCTTACCGAATGGTTAGAAGGTCATTTCTAAAAAACTCCGGTGGATTTTTCAGAGTTACAACAAGATCTTACAGCTGCTCGTCAGCTTTTAGCAAACTCACAAAAATTTTTTACAACAGAAACTAGCTTTGTGGCCCAAATGGCCGCAGAGCTAGAATTTTTTTTGACCCATGCAGATGCTGATTTTAGCTTTACGCAAGAAGATGAATTTTTAGCTTCACTTACCCAAATCTGTAAAAATCATGGTCAGCAGATTGGTGCTGCCACTAAAGAAGTAGGTAAATTGCAATATGAAGTTAATTTTAAACATCGCGATAATTTAACTGCGCTTGCTAATGATGTATTAGCTACCAAAAACATTATCAGCGATTTAGCAGCAAGCTATAAGTTAGAGGCAAATTTTCAAGCTAAGCCTTATCATGCTGCTGATGTAGGTAGTGGCATGCATTTACATTTATCTTTATGGTCAGCAGGTAAAAATCTATTTATTAAAGCTGATCATGAATCTGAAATTTTACTTAATTCAGTTGCAGGATTAATCGAATTAATGCCAGCTGCCTTAATTTTTTATGTGGCAGGTAATGAGGATTTTGAACGTTTTGCCGCCGAGTTTGATATTGAGCAGCGTGATTTACGCTATAAAAATCACCATACTAATGCTCCGACTAATTTAAGCTGGGGTATTAATAATCGTACTACTGCTTTACGAGTTACTGCCAGTGCTCATGATTTAAATTCACGACGCATTGAAAATCGCGTACCAGCAGCAGCTGCAAATATTCATTTAGCTTTAGCAGCTACTTTATTATCTAGCTATTATGGTATCAAAAATAAGCTTAGCCCTGCTCCACAAATTTGGGGTAATGCTTTTGATAAACAATATAACTTAACCAGCTTTCCAGTTAACTTTGCTGATGCTGCAGCTGAGTATCAATATTCTGAGTTAAAAGATTTAGTTGAGGGGTTGGTTTAGCGACCTTTTATTGCAACAATTTAATTTAACATTTTCCTACAATCTTGTAATGTGTGCAAAGAACAAAAAAATGTAACTATTATGAAAAAAATCTTAATCTTATTATTTATTCTTTCTTCTTGTGCTCTACCTAAAAAAGGTGGTGAAATTAACACACATAAAGTAGCTGGCATCGAAAATGTTGCTGTTAAAGGCTATGATGTTGTAGCTTATTTTACTGAAAAAAAACCTGTTAAAGGTATGTCAGCCTACAGCTATGAATGGTCTGATGCTTTATGGTTTTTTAAAAATCAAACTAATCTAAATAAATTTAAAGCAAGCCCAACTAAATATGCACCACAATATGGTGGTTATTGCGCTTACGGAGTTTCCGTACCGCAACAAAAAATTGATATTGAAGCTGATGCATGGCACATCCATAATGGCAAGCTTTACCTTAACTACACTCCAGCTACCCAAAATATTTGGCTAGAGGATAAAGCTGGTCATATTGAGGCGGCTGATGAGCATTGGCCTACTGTCAAAAACCAATAAACACTTTGCAAATCAACATATTGCACAGCCTTTTCTAAAATATAGTGCCGTTTAGCACTATATTTTATCAGAGTGATTCGCTTAACTATCTGAACAAGCTTACGTATGTCTAATCATACTACCGGACAAAAATAAAAAAACATCAAGTTGAAAACTTAGGTTCCC
>CAXDRM010000029.1:0-14838 GCA_963991775.1 uncultured Rickettsiales bacterium
GCGTCAGATGTGTATAAGAGACAGGCTCTAACCAACTGAGCTACACCCCCACAAATAATAATGGTGGGTGATAACAGATTCGAACTGCTGACCTCCTCGGTGTAAACGAGATGCTCTACCAGCTGAGCTAATCACCCAAAATTCATTAAATCGAGGAACTACTTTTAGTACATATGTTTGCAATAATCAACTAGAATATTACAAATAAAAAAAGCGCAAAATATGAATTTTGCGCCATCTCTATTTTTATAATTAAAAAGATAAATTATCTTATTTTGTATTTAGTTGTAAAATATTCTGTAACTTCTGCTACCTCATCGGTAGTTAAAGCTTTATCAAAAATTACCAACTCAGCAAGATAACCATCAAAGAAACTAGTGGCTGCTGTACCACTCCATAAAGCTCCAATTAAGGCTCTATCAACTCCTAAAGTCATTGCAGAAGATGCATCTTCAGAATCAGCTGCAGTACTAGTATTATGATAATCTGCATCATAAATAACTACTTCTCCTGAAACACCTTCATTAACTACAAAAACATTAGCATTAATTTTATCAGTAGTAATTGTACCTGATGTAGCTGCCGCGTCACTCACTGTTGCATTTGCAGTAGTAGAAATTGTAATTTCTGCTGAATTAGCTGCCGTTGCTGCCTCATCTGCTTGAGCAAATAAACCACCCTCTGTCGTACCATTAGCATACCATACTACAGCTATGGTGTAACTATCATCAGCATATGAGATTGGGGCAGTTAATTCTAAAAAGTCTGAAGAACCATTAAATAAAATGCCTGGATAACCTTTCATGCCATTTGCTTCGTAATTGGGCTGAGCAGTACCAGTTTCTTGTCTAGCTAACATACTAACATATGGGTTAACTTTACTTTTCCATTCGCTCACATCTCCATCACCAGTGTCATAAGTGATCGAATCTTCAAAAGCTACATCGTACCAAGCTATAGCGCTCAGATTTAAATTATCATTGTAGATTTTCCATATAGGAGAAGTATCTGAAGCTTTTTTAGCAGCTTTAATACGACCATGTGTTACTAATTTACTACCAGTGCTGATACCACCAATAATTAAGCCAATAATTAATACAGCAATTGCAAGCTCAGCAATAGAGAATCCTAGTTTTTTCTTCATAATAACAAGTTTAAAGTGTTTTTTGTACCAGGTCTAACCTTTAACAGCAGACAAATTTAGGGTCAAGCAAGAATATCTTTATTTTTAAACAAAGATTCATTGCTTATTAAAAACTAATAATTTTACAGAAAAATATATCAGCTCAGTATGATAAGATGATGAAATAAAAAATGAAATTAAGGCTTAGCTATCTAACCCTAACCTACTCAACTAGCTCGATAATAGCTGTTGGTGCGTAATCACCATAACGATTACCAGTTTTAATGATTCTAGTGTAACCGCCATTTCTTTTAGAAAATTTTGGTGAAACTTCTTCACAAAGTTTTTTAGCAATTTCTTGGCTACGTAATTTTGCCACTAATGATCTTCTTGCAGATAAATCATTCTTTTTGCCAACTGTAATAAGCTTTTCAGCAAAAGGTCTTAAAGCCTTAGCTTTTGGCAATGTAGTTTGTATTCTACCATGCTCAAATAAAGCGTTAGCCAGATTAGCAAGTAAAGATTTTCTGTGTGCTGAAGTTCTGTTTAACTTCTTTTTTGATTTAGCAAGATGTTTCATCTGTTAAAAGCCTATAAATTCTTAAAGTGTTTCTTCACTAAGTTTTTTTGATAACTCATCAATATTTTCAGGTGGCCACTCTGGAATATCCATGCCAAAATTTACATTTAAACTTTGTAGAATAGCTCTGATTTCATTTAATGATTTTCTACCGAAATTAGGAGTTTTGAGCATATCATTTTCAGATCTTTTTACTAAATCACCTAAATATAGGATGTTCTCATTTTTAAGACAGTTTTGTGATCTAACTGATAATTCCAACTCATCAACTTTTTTAAGCAATACTGGATCAAAACTAAGCTTTTCTTCAGAACCAGCCTCTTGCTCAAGAGCAATATTATCATCAAAATTAATGAAAAGATTCATTTGCTCTTTCATAATTTTAGCAGCAATACCTACAGCAAGATCAGGTTCTATAGAACCGTTAGTCACAACTTCTAAGATTAATTTATCATAATCAATAAGTTGACCTACTCTGCTGCTTTCTACTGCAAAAGTTACTCTGGTAATTGGACTAAAAACTGCATCTATGTTGATCATGCCAATTTCTTTATTGTCATTAGATACTTTACTGGTATCTCTGTAACCTTTACCTGCTTCACAAATAAATTCAGCTTTAAAAACTGCTTTATCATCTAGGTGACAGATAACTTGATCTGGATTGATAACTTCAACTCCTTCAGGTAATTGCAACATTTCGGCAGTTACAGTGCAAGGACCTTTAACATCAAT
The DNA here is from genome assembly GCA_963991775.1 of uncultured Rickettsiales bacterium. GTDB lineage: Bacteria > Pseudomonadota > Alphaproteobacteria > Rickettsiales > JABIRX01 > CAXDRM01. The sequence continues at coordinate 2,436 of CAXDRM010000029.1, forward strand.
ATTAAGTTTTTTCTTAGTTGCGCTTTCAGAACGTAAAGCGATCTTTTTAATGTTAAGTATTACATCAACAATATCTTCCGATAGGCCAGATACAGAATCTTGCTCATGAATTACACCATCAATTTTAACTGCAGTGATTGCAGTTCCATAAATTGAAGATAGCAAAATTCTTCTGAGAGTATTACCAACTGTAGTACCAAAACCTCTTTCTAAAGGCTCTACAATAATTTTTGCAGTTTTTTTATTGTCACTTGCATCATAAGTGATTTTTGATGGTTTTAAAAAATCCTTCCAATTTTCTGCTAGCATAGTTCTTCCGCAAATTTAAGTTAATTATTTATACTCTTCTTCTTTTTGGTGGTCTACAACCATTATGTGCAATAGGTGTAACATCTTTTATATAAGTCACCATATAGCCTAAAGATTGTAACGCACGTAAAGCTGATTCTCTACCTGCACCAGGACCTTTAACTTCAACACCTATAGTTTTAATACCAAAATCCAAAGCTTGTTTACCAGCATCTTCAGCTGCAATTTGTGCCGCAAAAGGTGTAGATTTTCTGGCACCTTTAAAACCACATTTACCTGCAGATGACCATGCTAAACTATTACCTTGCAAATCAGAAAAAGTAATTATTGTATTATTGAATGAAGCATAAATATGCACCACTCCAACTGAGATATTTTTTTTATCTTTTCTTTTTGTTTTAACTTTTGCTTGAGCCATTGGTTAATTATTTTTTCTTATTAGCAATTGGGGTAGCTTTACCCTTTCTGGTACGAGAATTATTATGAGTATTTTGACCACGAACTGGTAATCTCATTCTGTGTCTTAAACCTCTATAACAACCTAGATCCATTAATCTTTTAATATTAGTAGCTATAACGCTTCTAAGTGAACCTTCTACTACGTAATCTGCATCGATTTTTTCACGAATTTTGATCACCTCATCCTCAGTAAGATCTTTTACTCTTCTATCTAGAGGTATTTTTAATTCTTCACAAATCTTTATAGCTGAGGTTTTACCTATGCCGTAAATATAAGTTAAAGAAATGATTACTCTCTTTTGAACTGGTATGTTAACTCCTGCAATTCTTGCCAATTTATTTACCTATTATTTTTAAGAAGATTTCGGATTATGGTTATTTTCGTTAATATGTCAATTAATTTTTGTTAAAAATTATTGATTCAAAATCCGCGAAAACTTCCGACATTGCTTTTTCTCCATCAACCTTACTAAGTAAGCCTTTTGCCTCATAAAAATCAATTAGAGGCGCAGTATCTTTATGATAGTTTTTAAGCCTATTTTTTACCGTATCACAATTATCATCCGCTCTTCTTACCATTTCTGTTGCACCGCAATGATCACATACACCTTCTACTTTCGTAGGCTTATATTTATCATGATAACCAGCATTACATTTAGCACATGAAAAACGACCGCAGATTCTTTCAATTAAAGTATCCTCACTAACATCGATACTCAAAGCATTAATTTGGGGATCAACCCCAAAAAGAGACTCATCAGTTAGTAATTTATCTAGATGCTCAGCCTGTACACAAGTTCTTGGAAAACCATCAAAGATAAAACCTGAACTATCTTTATATTTTTTTACTGATTCTTCGATCACTTTGATAATGATATCATCTGGAACTAATTCTCCAGCTGACATTAAATCGCGCAATTTAGTAGCTAAATCAGTTTCTTCTTTAGCAATTGCTCTAAGCATATCGCCAGTTGAGAGCTTTTTACACCCATATTGCTTTTCAAGGAGCTCAGCTTGAGTCCCTTTGCCACAACCTGGAGGCCCCAGTAAAATGATGATATTCATGCTCTGATTCTGATTTTATTCTTTTTAATAACATTATCATATCTGCTGCTAAGTAGATGAGACTGCACTTGGCTTACACTATCCATAGCCACATTCACTACAATCAGCAAACTAGTTCCACCTAGATAAAAAGGCAGTGAATATTTAGCAATGATAAATTCTGGAATCACACAAACTAAAGCTAGATAAGTTGAACCTAAAACTGTGATTCTAGTTAAAATATGATCAAGATGGCTTGAAGTTTGCTCACCAGGTCTAACCCCAGGAATGAAACCACCAGCTTTCTTAAGATTATCTGCAGTCTCCTTAGAATTAAAAACTATCGCTGTGTAGAAGAAACTGAAAAAGACAATTAAAGCTGTGTAAACTAAGATAAATAAAGGCTTACCATGAGTTAAGTTACCGCTGATCCATAAAGTAAATTCAGAAGGATTTGTACTATTACCAAAAGAAAGCAAGGTTATTGGAAATAGCAATAAAGAACTAGCAAAGATTGGCGGAATAACACCTGCAGTATTAATTTTTAATGGTAAATGTGATGCTTCAACATTAGCCATTCTATTACCTAAATTTCTTTTAGGATATTGTACTGTAACCTTTCTGAAAGAACGCTCGAAAAATACAATTACTGCAATCAAAGCTACAATTAGTAAAATAATTAGCACGATAAAAAATGCTGAGAATATCCCTGTTTTACCAAGCTCTAAAGTGCTAAGTAAAGCAGATGGCAATTCGGCAATGATTCCAGCAAAAATAATTAAAGAAATACCATTACCTATACCACGAGAGGTAATTTGCTCACCAAGCCAAATTAAAAACATTGTAGAACCAACTAAAGTAACCACCGTGGTGATTCTGAAGAATGCCCCTGAATATAATACTGCCGCCCCTGCTTCATTAGAGAGATTCTCTAGACCCACGGCTATACCATAGCTTTGAAACACAGCTAAAAATACTGTAAGATATCTAGTATATTGCGATAATTTACGACGCCCTGCTTCACCAGATTTTTTTAATTCACCCAGAGATGCTGTAGTAGCAGACATTAATTGCATAATAATCGAAGCAGTAATGTAAGGCATCACATTTAAGGCGAAAATTGTCATTCTACCTAAAGCACCTCCTGAAAACACATTAAGCATCCCTAAAATGCCGGCTTGTTTTTCACTACTAATTTGCTTGAATATTATTGGGTCAATCCCTGGAATTGGAAGATAAGTACCAATACGGTAAACTACCAACATTAACAAAGCGAAAAAGATTCTTTGTCTTAAATCTTTTATCTTATCAACTTTGGGTTGGTTATTGTTTTTTCTCATTTATCACGCAGCTGATTCAACGATTTCACAACCAGCTTTTTTAAGTTTTTCTTGTGCTGATTTTGAAATATAAGGTAATGAAATTTTAACTTTTGTTTTAATTTCACCATTACCCAGCAATCTAACATAAACAGAATTCTTAGCAATACAACCAGATTTTATTAAAGCTGCAACATCAATAACTTGCTTGCTGTCTAATTTTTTACGCTCGATAAAATCTTGCAAATTTGCTAGATTAACTATGGTTTTTGCTTCTCTAAAAATATTGTTAAAACCTCTTTTAGGTAATCTTCTATGGATAGGCATTTGCCCTCCTTCAAATCCTTTAATCGCAACACCAGTACGAGATTTCTGACCTTTGTGACCACGACCACAAGTTTTACCCTTACCAGAGCCAATACCACGACCAACTCTTTTACGTTTTTTAGATGTTTCAACTTTTGATAAAATTTCTGCTAAAGACATTCTATTAACCATTAACAATTTTTACTAAATGAGGAATTTTATTGATCATTCCTCTGGTAGCAGCAGTATCTTCCAAAGTTTTGGTAGAATTCAACTTTCTTAAACCCAAACCTTTTACTGTTGCACGTGCAATTTTACCTTGACCAATAAGGCTTCCAATAAGTTTTACTTGCAAAGTTTTGCTTGCTTTAGATTTTGTCATGATAACTTACCTATTTTGCTTCTTCTTTAACTTCAGCTTCTGCTGCTTCCTCTGCAGCCACATCATTATTAGCTGCTGCATCTTTGTTATTTCTGCGGTTGATAATATCACCAACTTTTTTACCTCTTTTACTCGCCAATCTTTTTGGAGAGTCTGTTCTTTCTAAAGCATCAAAAGTTGCTTTAACCAAATTATAAGGGTTAGAAGTTGCTAATGATTTTGATACCACATCTTGAATACCTACAGCTTCAAATACCGCACGCATCGCACCTCCAGCAATAATACCAGTTCCAGAAGGAGCATTCCTTACTACCACTTTAGCAGCACCAAATTTACCATAACTATCATGATGAATAGTTCTACCTTCTCTTAAAGGAACTCTTACTAAATTTTTACGCGCAATTTTAGTTGCCTTTGCTCTTGCAGCAGTAACTTCTTTTGCTTTACCAGTACCAAAACCTACTAAACCTTTTTTATCTCCTACTACAACCATGGCAGCAAAACCAAAATTTCTACCACCTTTTACTACTTTAGTAACTCGGTTAACACATACTAGCTTTTCAACTAAATCAAGATTGCTACTGTCAATCATACTAACTTCTTATATAATTAAAATTTTAAACCATTTTCACGAGCAGCATCTGCTAGAGCTTTTACTTTACCATGATAAAGATAAGCTCCACGATCATATACTACTTCAGTAATTTTTAGCTTTTTAGCTTTTTCAGCTATAGCTTTACCAACTTCTTGAGCGGCAGCTATATTAGTTTTTTTAGCTTTAGCAGCTAAGTTAGAAGCAGCTGCAACAGTGTTTGAAGCTACATCATCAATTAATTGTGCATATATGTAAGAATTTGAAATAAACACACTTAACCTATGTTTACCATGCGCAGATTTTTTTAAGCTGCTTCTTACTCTTTTTTTTCTTTTATTAAAGCTACTTACTTTAGACATTTTAATTACTTCTTCTTACCTTCTTTTCTAAAAATATATTCATCAGAATATTTAACACCTTTACCTTTATACGGCTCTGGCTTTCTTAGAGATCTAATAACAGCGGCAGCCTGACCTAAAGCCTCATTATCAAATGAAGATAATTCAACGACAGTTGGTTTAGGACATTTAACTTCTACAGTTGCAGGAATTTCAAATTTGATTTCATGGCTGTAACCTAAATTCAAAGTAAGAAACTTATTTTTAACTGCAGCTTTGTAACCTACACCATTAATTTCAAGGGTTTTAGTAAAACCTGAGTTAACTCCTTGTACCATATTATTAACTAAGCTACGGAATAAACCCCATTTTTGCTTAGCAGTTTTACTATTTGATTTTCTAGTAAAAACTAATTGATTCTCATTTTGCGCTACAGCAATATCACCATCAATTACACGTGATAACTCTCCTTTTGGACCTTTAACTGTAATATCTTGGCCATTAATTGCCACTGATACTGCTTCTGGTAATGTGATTGGTTGACTTCCTATTCTAGACATAAGCTACATTAAAATATAACACATAAAATTTCGCCACCTACTTTGTGCTCTCTTGCGACATGATCAGCAACTACACCTTTAGGAGTTGAAACGATTGCTACACCTAAACCATTAAAATATTTAGGTAAATCAGCGATTTTGGAATATACTCTTCTACCTGGTTTAGAAACTCTTTTAAACTCACTGATAATTGGCTTACCAGCATCGTATTTTAAAGCTACATCGATAAATTTATTATCTTGCTCTGATTGCTTATAATCAGCAATAAAACCTTCATCTTTAAGCACATTCAACACGTTAGCATTAAGCTTTGAATTAACAACTTTAGTTATATCCAAACTTACGCTTTGCGCGTTTTTGATTCTTGCAATCATGTCTGATAATGCGTCATTTACATACATAATATTCTTACCAACTTGATTTGATTACTCCTGGAATTAGACCCCAACCTGCATTCTCACGTAAAGAAACACGTGAAATACCAAAATCTCTGTAATAGCCTCTTGGTCTACCAGTAAGATTACATCTATTTCTATGTCTAATTTTTGCGCCATTTCTTGGCAATTTAGCTAATTTTAGCTGAGCGTCGAATTTTTCTTGTGGAGAAGTTTCTTTAGACATTAGCGCTTTTTTAAGAGCAGCTCTTTTATTAGCGTCTCTTGCAATCAGCTTTTTGCGTCTGTTATTTTTTGCTACCGCACTAACTTTTGCCATAATTACCTAGTTTCTAAATGGAAAATTAAATTTTTGAAGAAGTAACTTACATTCTGCATTAGTTTTTGCAGAAGTTACAATTGTGATATCCATACCCATAATTTGGGCAATCATATCATAACTAATTTCAGGAAAGACGATTTGCTCTTTAAGACCAAAATTATAGTTACCTCTACCATCAAAACTTTTTGCAGATAAACCTCTAAAGTCTCTTACTCTTGGTAAGGCAATATTTATAAGACGGTCAAGAAACTCGTACATTTTTGCTTGTCTCAAAGTAACTTTACAACCAATTGGCATACCTTCTCTAAGCTTGAAAGTTGCTATTGATTTTCTTGCTTTAGTTAAAACTGCTTTTTGACCAGCAATTAAAGTAAGCTCTTCTTGAGCATTTTTTAAAATTTTACTATCATTTACAGCTTCACCAAGACCCATATTGATCACGATTTTTTCAAGCTTTGGAACTTCCATTACATTTGGTAGCTCTAACTCTTTTTTAAGCTCTGCTTTGATTTTACTGTTATATAACTCGGATAATCTTGCCATTTTAGATAACTTCTCCTGTTTTTTTGCTAACTCTTAATTTTTTACCTTCCTCAATCTTATAACCTAACTTGGTAGCTTGATTGTTTTTATCATCAAAAAACATGATATTAGAAAGATTAATTGAAGCTTCTTTTGAGATAATTTGAGATTTCTCATTTTGATTTGTAGCTCTTTTATGTTTTTTTACTAAAGCCACACCTTCAACATAACAACGGTTTTTCTCAGGTAACATTTTAGTTATTTTACCTTTAGCACCTTTATGCTTACCAGAAATAACGATAACTTGATCGCCTTTTTTTAATTTTGATTTAGTCATTATAATACCTCTGGTGCTAGTGAAACAATACGCATAAATCCTCTATTACGAATTTCACGCGCCACTGGACCAAAAATCCTGGTACCGATTGGCTCTTTTGTTTTGTTAACTAGAACTACCGCATTTTTATCAAATCTAATAGTACTACCATCAGATCTTTTAGTTTCTTTAGCTGTTCTTACTATAAGAGCTCTAAAAATATCACCCTTTTTCACTTTACCATTTGGTAGAGCATTTTTTACAGATACTACAATAATATCACCTAAATTTGCGATATTATGTTTAGAACCACCAAGCACTTTAATACATTGAACTTCTTTTGCTCCTGAATTATCTGCTACTTCTATTCTGCTTTGCATTTGAATCATAAGGTCACCTCTTATTTAGCTTCAGCCACAACCAACCATCTTTTATTTTTAGATATTGGTTTTGATTCAATTATTGAAACTTGCTCACCACTAGCAACTTTATTTGAAGGATCGTGAGCAGCGTATTTTTTTGTAGTTGTTATGAATTTTTTATATACAGGATGCATGAATTTTCTAGTAACTTTAACAATTACTGTTTTATCACTTTTATCGCTAACAACTGTGCCTTTTAATATTCTTTTTGGCATTGTAACTACGCTTTATTTTCTTGTTTCAAATAAGTTAAGATTCTAGCCACGTCTTTCTTAATTTTTTTAACTCGAGACGTATCTTTATAATCCCCGTTTGCACGAAGGAGGTGAATATTATATAATTCTTTCTTTAAATCAACAAATAATTTCTCTAATTCGTCTTTTGTTTTTGACTTAATATCAGCAAACTTCATTTTAGTTACCATCAATTCTTGTTACGAATTTTGCATCGAAAGGAAGCTTAGCTTTTGCTCTCATTAATGCTTCACGTGCTACCTCTTCAGGAACACCATCTAATTCAAAAATTATGCGACCAGGTTTTACTCTAAATACATAATATTCTACTGAACCTTTACCTTTACCCATTCTTACATCAGTAGGTTTTTTAGTAACTGGAATATCAGGAAAAACTCTGATCCATAATTTACCAACTCTTTTCATATATCTAGTGATTGAACGACGAGCAGCCTCAATTTGTCTAGAAGTAATTCTTTCTGGCTCAAGAGCTTTTAAACCATAAGCACCAAAAGCTAAAGTTGAACCACCCTTCGCATTACCTTTGATTCTACCTTTATGAGCTTTTTTATATTTTGTTCTTTTTGGCAATAACATAATAAAATACCTTATTCAGCTTCTTCTTTAAATACCCAAACTTTTATACCAATAACTCCATAAGCAGTATTTGCTTCAGCAAGAGCATAATCTACATTGGCACGCAAAGTATGTAGAGGCACACGACCTTCACGATACCATTCTACACGAGCAATCTCAGCACCTGATAATCTACCAGAGCAGTTAATTCTAACACCTTTAGCACCCATTCTTAAGGCAGCTTGGATAGCTTTTTTCATTGCTCTTTTATAAGAAACACGTTTCTCAATTTGCTGAGCGATTGATTGAGCAATTAATTCTGCATTAGTTTCAGATTTTTTAATCTCAACAATATTTAAACTAACTTCTGAATCAGTAAATGATTTGATCTTATTTTTAATTTTTTCAATATCCGCTCCTCTTTTTCCGATAATGATACCAGGGCGAGCAGTTTGAATAGTAACTGTTGTTTTTTTAGCTTGTCTTTCGATTAAGACTTTGCTGATCGCTGCATTTTTAATATTGTCATTGATATATTTTCTGATTTTAAAATCTTCATTTAAACCATCAACATATTCTTGACCTTCAGCGTACCAACGTGAATCCCAACTTTTGTTAAAACCGATACGAAAACCAACTGGATTAACTTTTTGACCCATTTTATTCCTCTATTTCTTTAACAATTATTTCTAAGTTACTGAATGGCTTGAAGATACGAGCGCCTCTACCTCTAGCACGAGCTCTAAATCTTTTCATTACCAAACCTTTACCAACATTAACGCGATCTACTACCAAATTATCAATATCAAGATCATGATTATTCTCTGCATTAGCAACAGCAGAATTTAAGGCAGATTTAACAACATGCGCTACTCTCTTACTGCAAAAAGTAAGTTGGTTAAGAGCATCTTGTACTTTTAAACCTCTGATTAACTCAGCAACTAAACCTAATTTTTGCGGACTAACTCTGATTGATCTAGTGTAACTTCTAGCTTCATTATCAGCTAATCTTTTTTTATTTTTTACCTGTGGCATAATTACCTTAAATTATCTTCTCTTAGCTTTATCAACACCATGACCAGAATAATTTCTAGTTGGAGCAAATTCACCTAATTTGTGGTTAACCATATCTTCTTTAATTTGCACCGGGATAAATTTTTTCCCGTTATAAACTGAAAAAGTTAAGCCAACAAACTCAGGAATAATCGTAGATCTTCTAGACCAAGTTTTGATTAAAACATTAATCTTACCTGAATCAAGAACTGTCTGAGCTTTTTTTAATAAATACCCATCAACAAATGGTGGTTTCCAAACTGATCTAGCCATTATCTACCTATTTATTTTTTATATCTTCTTCTGATTATAAATTTATCGGTTGCTTTATTATTTCTAGTACGCAAACCTTTAGTTTTTTTACCCCATGGTGTAACTGGATGTCTACCACCTGAAGTTTTACCTTCACCACCACCATGCGGATGATCTACTGGATTCATCGCTACACCTCTTACTTTAGGACGGCGACCTTTCCATACCATACGACCAGCTTTACCAAATTTTTGGTTTTGATTATCTGGATTTGAAACTACACCAACTGTTGCCATGCATGCTTCACCAACCAAACGATACTCACCTGATCTAAGCTTAATTTGTACATAACCAGCATCTTTACCGACTATTTGCACATATGAACCTGCACTTCTTGCAAGCTGTGCACCTTTACCTGATTTCATTTCTACATTGTGTACCAAAGTACCAACTGGAATGTTAGAAATTAACATCGCATTACCAGGAGCAACTTCAGTTTTAGTGGAAGAGATAATTTTATCTCCTTCTTTCAATTTTTGTGGAGCTACAATATAAGCAAACTCACCATCAGAATATTTTACCAATGCTATAAAAGCAGTTCTGTTAGGATCATATTCGATTCTTTCTACAACAGCTTCAACATCAAATTTATTTCTTTTAAAATCAATTAAACGATATCTTTTCTTGTGACCACCACCAATATGACGAGAAGTAATGTGACCATGATTGTTACGACCACCAGTTTTACTGATACCTTTAGTTAGCTTTTTATAAGGCTTACCTGACCATAATTTATCAGAAACCAAAGTTAAATGACGTTGTGATGGGGTAACTGGTTGATATTTTTTTAATGCCATTATTTGATACCTGTAGTTATATCTATTGGTTTATCCAATTTTACAAAGAACTTTTTAGTAGCAGCTCTTTGACCAATTTTACCTCTGAATCTTTTTACTTTTCCTTTGCTCAGTACAGAGTTAACTTTAAGCACTTTGCTATCCTTATAAAGATACTCGATCACATCTTTAATATTTTTTTTAGTAGCACTAGTTGGCGCTTGAAATACCACATAAGAACCTTCAGATTGTTGCAAAGCTTTCTCAGTGATAACTGGGTTAACTTGACCAATATATTGTAGAGTTTTTTTATCCCTCATTGCTTAACCTTTGTTGAATTTGTTCAAAAGCATTATCAGTAACATAGATTTTATCATGATTCATAATATCATATACGTTAGCTCCTTCTACTGCTAAATTATCTGAGTTCTTAAGATTATAAGTAGAAAGCAAAAAGTTTTTGTCAGTATCTTTGCTGTAAATGAAAAGATTTTTGTTTTTTTGCTGATCGATTTTTTGCGCCACTTCTTTAGCAGCAGGCTTTTTAAGCTTAGGCTCAGAAATCAATTGAATAGAATCCTCTTTTAAACGATAAGCTAAAGCATTAATTAGACCCAATCTTCTAATTTTTTTAGGTAATTTGGTGTTATGAGTTCTAACCACTGGACCAAACACAGTAGCACCACCACGCATTTGCGTAGCTCTTCTTGAACCTTGTCTTGCATTACCAGTTCCTTTTTGTCTAAAAGGCTTTGCAGTAGTGCCGCTAATTTCAGAAATAGTTTTTACTTTATGATTACCAGAACGAGCTTTATTTTGCTGCCACAAAATAACATCTTTAATTAGATCGAATCTAATATCTTTAACAGCAAAAAGCTTAGACACTTTTTTTTGTGCAACTTCTTTACCAGTAAAAAAATCAATAACTTTTACTTCCATGACTAAATATTATTTTTCTTCGTTTTTATCTTGTGCTGCATTATCTGCAGGAGCTGCTTCTTTTGCTGGCTCTGCAGTTTCAACTTTAGCTTCTTCAGCTTTATTTTCTACTGGAGCTTGCTCAGCTGCTTCTTGCTCTTGCTTAGCTTCTGCTGCATCAGCTGCTTTTTCCGCTTTATCTCCTTTAAAGAAAGCTGGATATGGAGCATCTAATGGTAAAGCTGTTTTTACTGCATCAGTTAATCTTACCACTACACCTTTCTTACCAGGAATAGCACCGCGAATATAGATTAAAGAATTTTCGCTATCAATTTTATAAATCTCTAAATTTTGTACAGTCACATTAGTATCACCCATATGACCTGCCATTTTTTTACCTTTGAAGACTCTTCCTGGATCTTGACATTGACCTGTAGAACCATGCGATCTATGTGAGATAGATACACCATGTGTTGCCTCTAAACCGCCAAAACCATGTCTTTTCATACCACCAGCAAAACCTTTACCAGAAGTTCTACCTCTAACATCAACAAGTTGACCTTCAACAAAGTGATTTAAAGTAACTATTTGACCTGCTTTAAACTGACTTGCATCCTCTACAGTAAATTCGATAGAATGTTTTCTATAAGGAGTTTTTAATTTTTCATAAAGAGCTGTTTGAGCTTTATTTAAAGATTTTTTCTTAGTCTCAAAAGAAGCAAGCTTTACATTATTTTTAGTATTTTGACCAACATTAGTAACCACAGCTTCAGGGCATTCAACCACAGTAAGTGGATGATGATTACCGAACTCATCGAAAGCTCTAGTCATACCAATTTTTTTTGCAAGAAGACCAACTCTCATTTTATGCAACCTCTAACAATTTAATATCAACATCAACACCAGCTGCTAAATCTAACTTTCTCAAAGCTTCTACAGTTTGAGGAGTTGGAGCAATAATAATGATACATTTATAGATACGTACTTCAAATTGCTCACGAGATTCTTTATCTACGTGTGGAGATCTGTTCACAGTATATTTTTTAATCTTACGCGGCAAAGGAACAGGACCAGTAACTTCTGCACCAGTTCTTTTTACAGTCGCAACGATATCTTGAGCAGCTTGAAAAATCTGCTTATTATCGAAAGATTTTAATCTGATTTTAATCTTTTGATCAATCATGCAAAGCTCTACTCAATAATTTTAGCAACAACTCCAGAACCTACCGTACGACCTCCTTCTCGT
>CAXDRM010000030.1:0-13994 GCA_963991775.1 uncultured Rickettsiales bacterium
TGAGAGATCCTGAGCTGTTACAAGAGATTTGTAAGGCCCAAGAACAGCTGAAAAAGAAGCATAAATTTTCTGAATTGATTAAGCTTTTATAAGGCTTAATTAGTTTAATTTACTTGCCTCTAATTTTATGTTATAATGTCCAGCACATAAAACTTTTTGGAGGTAACAATTATGCCATATAATATTGAAGATTTACGTGATGCAATTACTGAGCACAATAAAGATTTAGTCTCAGAAATTCTTACTGAAAACCCGGATTTAGCTAATCAGAGAGTAGCAGCTAAAAACTGTATTAATTCTCCTTTGGGGTTTAGTCCTTTAGTTTTTGCTATAAAGCAGAGTACACAAGAAATAGTAAATATTTTGTTAAGTAACGGTGCAGATAAAAATCAAGATCATTCTATGGCTGGTAATATTATGTTACCTGCAGATTTTTTGGTAAATGGTATAGCTCTTGATGGCAGATCTGAAAGAATGCACAATGATTGTTCTCCAACTTACAGTTTACCCGATAGAGATCTTGATATGTTACAGCATATAGTAGAGTTAGGGGCTAACATGACTTATGAAAATCAGCTTAGTGGTGAAGTAAGAAAAGCTTTTAACAGAGGCATTGAGGCTAGGCCCAACACAGAGCATGTTGATAGAATTATAATGGAAAGGTCTAGAAGTTCATCTGAAGCTTCTTTAGGCGGCCTCCTTTAAAGCTGCTAAAGAGTTTTTGAAAACTTTGCTTTGATCAAGGTTTTTATCAAGCTCTTTAGTAAATTGTGCTACAGCTTCATCTATTGCTTGAGCGCGTAATTCATAAAGAGCACGTTTTTCTAAATCTTTAATTAAATAATCTGCTTTAGCTAATTGCTCTTGTGCGGAGTTTTTAAGGTTATCTTGTGCATTTGCTAAAAGATTATCTGCAGAAATTTGTGCATTTTTAACTAGCTCGGCAGCTTTAGCTTCATTCTCAGTTTTAAGCTGTTCTTGTTCTTGGCGTAATTTTACTGCTTCTTTTTTTAGCTCAGCAGCTTGTTTTAATTCTGTATCAATTGTTTCAATTTTATCAGCCATTGCTTGCGAAATAATAGCTGATATTTTTCTACCGATTAATCCGATAAAAATAACGAAAGATAGGGCGATAAAAAATTTTGCGTCGATCATTAGCTAGAATAGTTTTTGATTAAATCTTGATATATTTTTTTGCTTAAAGCGCTAATTTCTTTGCTGCTAGCTTTTTTAAAATCAGCTATTTTACTTTCTGCTTTAGCGATTTTACTGTTAATTTCTTGGTCTATTTTTTCTTGCTGTGCTTGCTGCTTTTTAATAATTTTAGCTTCGGCCTCTTTTATAATTTTGTTAGATTCTTGCCTTGCATCAGCAATAATTGCCTCATACTCACCAACAAAATCACTAGCTTGGTTTTTAATTGCTTCAGCTTCACTCAAAGCATTTTGGAGCGCCGCAGCACGCATCTCTAAAACTTTAGAAATGCGTGGCAGAATGATTCTTGCTGCATAAAAATATAAAATCGCAAAACTAACTGTTAACCAGAAAAGCTGTGAGATAAATGGATAATTAGCAAAATCTATTTGCGGCATGGTCTACCTATTATACAAAAATTAAGATTAATGCGATAACCAGTGAGAATAGACCCATTGATTCAGCAAAACCTGCACCAATGAAAATAAATTTTTGTACTTTATCTGCTGCAGAAGGGTTTCTAGCAATGCTGCTAATTGCTGCAGAAAAGATGTTACCAAGTGCTAAAGCTGCACCTAAGAAACCAAGAGCGGTAAGTCCAATACCGATATATTTTAAAGCTTCAAGTTCCATGAGATCCTCAAAAAAGTTAAGTTAATAAAATTTAGTGATGCAATTCAACTGCGTCACTAAGATAAACACAGGCAAGCATCGTAAAAATATATGCCTGTAAAATTGCCACAAAAATTTCGAAGCCGGTCAAAATTACTAAAAAAAGAAGTGGTAACCAACCGCCAATAAAACCAAGAGGCAAAATGAATCCAGCAATCACTTTAAGCATAGTATGACCAGCAGTCATATTAGCAGCAAGTCTGATTGCTAGACTTACTGGCCTAATTAAATAGGCAAGTAATTCGATGGCAACTAAAAGCGGTGCTAACCACATTGGAGTGCCTGAAGGTAAAAATATAGTGAAGAATTTTTTACCATGCTTAATTAGGGCTGCAGTGACAATTACTAAAAATAAAAATGCAGCTAATGCAAAGGTAATAATAATATGGCTAGTAGCAGTAAAGCTATAAGGAATCATGCCAAATAAATTACTAAAGAGCACGAACATAAAGAGGCAAAATGCCAGTGGAAAAAATTTAAGACCTTTAGTGCCAGTATTTTCTACTAACATATCTTTAACAAAATTATAGAAAAACTCGGCAGCTAATTGTGGTTTTCCTGGTACAATTTCGACTTTGCGTGTCGCAAATAATAATAAGAAAACTGCTGTTAAAGTTGAGATAAGCATTACCAAGCCAGAATTTGTAAGGTCAAATGAAAGACCTAAAAAATCAAATTCGATTAAAGGTTTAATTTCAAATTGAGCTAGTGGTGAGCTTTTATCTCCTGCCATAATATTTACTTAAGATTGCGTAGCAAATTTACAAATCCGCCGGCCATACCTAATAACATAAAGATGATAAAATACAATGGTTTTGTTGCAAAGAATTTATCTAAATTATAGCCCAAAAATGCTCCAACTGCGATGCCAGCGCCAACATCAATAGAGATTTGCGTGACATATTTCATGCCATTATCTGATTTTGAGTTATTTTTTGTTTTTTTCTCCTTTACTTTGTAATGTTTTATTGTAGAATCTAGATTATCTATTTTATCTTTGAAATCTTTCATTACGTACTTGCTATGAACTTACAAGAATTAATTTTGCTTTCGCATCTTAACAGGGCGAGCCAAAAGAAACTATTAAAATTATCCACTGGTAAAAATTTTTTTGCTACACAGCCTGATTTTTTCAATGAACAGCTTTGTGGCTTAAATGTTGATTTAGCCAGAGAGCAGGCAGCTCTCGAAAATAACCAAATTAAATTGATAAATTATTTTGCTGATAACTATCCGAAGCAGCTAAAAGAGATGGGTGATCCACCTTTAATATTATATGCTTTAGGTAACTTAAATTTATTAGCGCGTCCTAAAGTGGCAATTATTGGTTCGCGTTCACCAAATTTAGCTAACTATAATTTAGCGGCAGAATTATCTACTTATTTGGCAGAGCAAGAAATTACTGTGGTGTCTGGTTTTGCTCGAGGTATTGATACTGTGGCTCATCAAAATGCTACCGAGCATACTGTAGCTGTTTTAGGTAGTGGTTTTGGCGATATTTATCCTAAAGAGAATAATCGTTTATTTGAAACTTTGGCAGAATCAGCTTTATTGCTTACTGAATATCCTTATTTTAAGCCTCCTTTAAAACTTAATTTTCCAGCACGCAACCGGATCATTGCTGCTTTAGCTGACATTATTATTGTGCTTGAGGCTAAGCTTAATTCTGGTTCGATGATTACTGCACGTTATGGGCTAGAATTTGGTAAAGATATTTTTGCGGTTGCTGGTCATCCTGCTGATAGTAGGGTGCGTGGTTGTAATCAGCTAATTAAAGATGGAGCACATTTACTTACTGATTTTCGTGAAGTGGCTGAGTTAGCCTTTAATAAAGCATCATTAAAATTTGCCGCAGTGGCTAAAAAACCTCAACAACAAATAGCTAAAGCAGAATTTAACCTATCTGCGCATAAGCAGCGTGTACTTAATTTGCTTACTGAAACAGGTTTAGAAATTGAGATATTGCATGCAGCAATTGATTTGCCAATTGCCAAATTTAACCAAATATTAGCTGAGTTGGAAATAGCGAATCTGATCTATTATGATAATTTTGGTCGAGTCTGTAGGCGCTATAATATTTCTTAAATCTAACAAAAACTTAACCTGTTAATATCGTAATAATGTTGACAAATGAAATCAAATACGCATTTTCTCTCAGAAAATATTATATTTTATGAATTTACTAATCGTAGAATCGCCAGCCAAAGCTGGTACTATCAATAAATATCTTGGTAAAGATTATAAGGTGCTGTCATCTTATGGTCACATTAGAGATTTGCCTTCTAAAGCTGGTTCAGTTGATCCAGAAAATAACTTTGCGCTTAAATATGAGGTTGATAAAGCTTCGGAAAAACGCATGAAGCCAATTTATGATGCGGTAAAATCTGCTGATAAGCTTATTTTAGCAACGGATCCGGATCGTGAGGGTGAATCAATATCTTGGCATATTTTAGAGGCTTTAAAAGAAAAAAAGAAATTACCTAAAGATCTTAAAATAGAACGTGTTGCATTTAATGAGATTACTAAATCAGCAATTTTAAAAGCTTTAGAAAAACCTCGTACTATCGATCTTGATTTAGTTAATGCACAGCAAGCTAGACGTGCTTTGGATTATTTAGTGGGTTTTACTATCTCGCCAATTTTATGGCGCAAATTGCCAGGCAGCCGTTCAGCGGGGCGTGTGCAATCTGTGGCCTTACGTTTGATTTGTGAGCGTGAAGCTGAAATTGAGATCTTTAAACCCGTGGAATATTGGGATATTTTTGCTGATTTCTTAGCAAATAATAAAGATAAAATAACAGCAAAATTATATAGTGTTGCTGCTGAAAAATTAGAAAAGCTTGATATTAAAGATAAAAAATCCGCAGATGCATTGCTGGCTAAAATTACCGGGCAAGATTATCAAGTAGCTGAAATTAACGAAAAATTAGTTAAAAGAAGACCTCAGCCACCTTATATTACTTCAACTTTACAACAGGATGCAGCAAATCGTTTAGGTTTTGGTACTAAGCGAACTATGCAAGTAGCGCAAAAGCTTTATGAAGGTATTGATGTTGGTAATGGTGTTAGTGGACTTATTACTTATATGCGTACTGATGGTGTCACTTTGTCACAAGATGCTATTGCAAGTTTGCGTGGTTTTATAGGTGATAATTATGGTGCAGATTATTTACCTGCTAAGCCACATTTTTATAAAAGTAAGGTAAAAAATGCCCAAGAAGCGCATGAGGCAATTCGTCCTACAGATATTAGCCGTACCCCAGAAGCGCTAGAAAAATATCTAACCGACGAACAATTTAAGCTTTATCGTTTGATCTGGCAGCGTACTGTTGCTTCACAAATGGCTGAGCAGCAGGCACTTCAAACTAGAGTGGATATTATCTCTGCAGATCAAGATTATCTCTTCAGAGTTACTGGTACAGTTATTAAATTTCCTGGTTTTACCAAAGTTTTTACTAATAGCCAAAAAGATGATGCGACTATTTTACCTAAGCTTGAGCAAGGGCAAAAGCTTGATTTAACTGATTTAGAAGCTAAACAACATTTTACTGAGCCACCACCACGTTTTAATGAGGCTAGCTTAGTTAAAAAAATGGAAGAGCTGGGTATTGGTCGACCTTCTACCTATGCCACAATTATTTCTATTTTGGTGGATCGTGAATATGCGCGTCTTGAAGGAAAAAGATTTTTCCCTGAGCCACGCGGTCGTATTGTAACAGAATTTTTGGTAAATTTTTTCGAACAATATTTTGAATATGATTTTACTGCCAATTTAGAGGCGGGTCTTGATGATGTTGCTAGTGGTAAAGATCAGTGGCAAGAATTTCTGACTAAATTTTGGCAGGGTTTTGCTAAGATTTCTGAAAAAATCGCAGATTTTTCTCCACAAGATATTAATAAAAAAATTGATGAGAGTCTTGAATATCTACTTTTTGCGGATGAAGAAGGTAATGTGAGCAGATCTTGTCCTAGCTGTAATGATGGGGTTTTAGGCTTAAAAATGGGTAAATTTGGTGCATTCCTAGCTTGTTCTAATTACCCAGATTGTAAATATACTAAGCAAATTGGTGATCAAGATGGTGCGGTTGAAACTCAGGCAGAAGAACAGCTTTTAGGTGCTGATGCAGATGGTAATGAGCTTACTCTTAAGAAAGGTCCTTATGGTCCATATATTGAAGTTGCTAAAGAAAAACCTCAGAAGATCTCGGTTCCTAAATTTTTAGCAAATGAAGCTATTAATCTAGAGCTTGCGCGTAAAATTGCCAGTCTACCTCGTTTGGTGGGTACACATCCAGATGATCAAAAAGAGGTTAAAGCTAATAATGGCCGTTATGGTCCATATTTAATGCATGCAGGTAAATTTTATTCAATGCCGGCAGAAAAGCTTTTTACTGTTGAGCTTGCTGAGGCTTTAGAAATTATTGCTAAAAAAGCTTCTGCTAAAACTGGTACGGTTTTAGGTAAAGATCCTGAATCAAAAGAGGATATTAAATTGCTTAAAGGCCGTTATGGACCATATTTAAAAGTTGGTAAAAGCAATGTGGCGATTGGTAAAAATTATGATGCTGAGAATCTTACTTTGGAGCAAGCTCTAGAAATACTAGCCAAGAAGAAAAAAAAATAGTATAGTAAAAATTGTAGCTAAGCGCTCAAGACCTTATGGGAAGATAAAAAACTTATAAAGGAGGGGAGAGTTTGTTACAAAATATGTTTAAAATTTCCAAATGAAATTAGTAATTTTTGATTGCGATGGCACGCTGGTTTCCAGCGAGTATGTCAATAATCTAGCTATCTCGCGCGCAGCGCAGATGATGGGTTTTACTGATTACCCAGTAGAAGAGTGTATCCAAAAATTTCGTGGTAAAAATTTAAGTCTGATAGTTGAAAAAATTATTGCAGAGCAGCAGCAATATGTTGAACCGCAAATTTTTTTAAATGCGATCAAAAAAATGGCTTTGTCACTTACCAGTGACATAACAGCAGTGGATAATGTGCATCAGACACTTAAAGATTTAAATTTATATAAATGTGTAGCTTCTAATGGTAATCGTGAGGCAGTAATTGCATCTTTAGTGCAGACAGAGATATTTCCTTTTTTTAAAGAAGCAGAGATTTTTACGCATGAGCAAGTAGCGCGTCCTAAACCATTTCCTGACTTATTTTTGTATGCTGCCAAGCATTTTGGTGTTAGTCCAGAAGATAGCTTAGTTATTGAAGATAGTGAAACTGGAGTTGAGGCGGCACGTGCAGCTGGTATGCAGGTTTTAGGTTTTACTGGCACAGCTTTTGAAAAACCAAGACGTGCAGCTAAATTGCAAGAGGCTGGAGCTACAGCCATCATTGACGATATAGCTGAATTATTTAATTTTATCTAAATTTCTACTGGTAGAGATTATATAAATCTCTAAAATTATATATGCTTGTCTTGCGCTCAATTTTATGTTATACTGTAGCAAATATTAAAGGGGTAAAAAATGTTTTTTCGAGAATATCAAAGTGAGAGTGAGAATTCTCAATTAGATGATGAATCAGATGTTGAATCAGTAGCATCTAGCGTTTCTTCTTCAGCTGCTGAATTAGATAAAATATGGCAAGAAAAGGCTTTGGCAGATGAAAGGAGTTTCAAATTAAAACAGATTGTTGGGTTCCTAGATGAGCTTAATCTAGAGCTTGTAAGGAATATTGCAGGGGATCAGATCAAGATGTACAAAGAGCGTATGATTAATGTTTTGGATGATCCTGAATGTCACTATTCAGTAAGTATTTTTGATGATAGCGTATATGATAAACCATATTATTGTGCAAAATATATTTTAGAAAGATTGCAGGATGATTTTGTTAAAGATTGGACGAAAAATTTTCCCGGGCACGAAAAGCAAGCGCTAGCATGTGCTGAAAATATATTGCACATTATCGGTTATGACGAGTTGACAAAGATAAAAGATCTATTGGGCGAATTAGAGTCATATATTGAGAAGCAAGAGTATGGTTCAACAGTAATAGACCAAACAAACTACAATAAGAAAATTTCAGCTGATGAAATAGCTAAAAATGTTACCTTTGAAGAAGTAGATTCATGTTCGGTAGCCAAGGTCATGCAAAATCATGTGGCGCAGCTTTTAAATACTACTCCGGCTATTAAGGAAAAAGGAAGAAATAATATTATAAGGGATAGAAGGCCTTCTATGGTAGATAGGGTTAGTAAATCTCACGATCCATTAGATAAATTAGCAACTAAGGTAGGACAAATATCATTAGGTTAGATTACAATTTAATCAAATTATAAAATTTATTAGTGAAGCTTTCATCATCTTTAAACACCCCAGTAAATGTAGTAGTTACTGTTGTAGTAAAAGGTTTATGAATGCCCCTAGTAGTCATGCATTGATGCTCGGCATCGATTATTATTGCAACGCCTTTTGGTTGTAATACTTCATTGATTGTATTAGCAATTTGCGCAGTCATAGTTTCTTGAGTTTGTAGACGTTTAGCGTAAACATCTAATAATCTGGCAATTTTACTAATTCCTACAACTTTACTATCAGGTAAATAAGCAATATTTGCTACGCCAATTATCGGTACCATATGATGCTCGCAATGTGATTCAAAGCGCATATTTTTAAGTAAAACAATATCATCATAGCCTTCTATTTCTGAAAAAGTTTTAGCTAGAATTTCTTTAGGATCTTCACTATAGCCAGAGAAAAACTCATCATAAGCATTAACAACACGCTTAGGTGTTTCGATTAATCCTTCACGCTCAGGGTCATCATTAGCCCAGGAAATAAGAGTTCTTACTGCTTGTTCTGCTTCTTGACGAGTTGGTCTGTTACTCATTTTTTTTAAATTTTGATTGGATGACCAAAAATAGTTTTAAAACTGTAAAAAAGCAACATTTATGCTTGTTGATGAATAAATTTTAATATAGATTCAGCACGATTTATTAATATTAAAATTGAGATGTTAAAATTACGCATTATTCCTTGTTTAGATATTGCTGCAGGCCGTGTAGTTAAAGGAGTTAATTTTGTTGATTTAAAAGATGCTGGTGATCCGGTAGAATTAGCTAAATTTTATAATGAACAAGGTGCAGATGAATTATGCTTTTTAGATATTACTGCAAGCCATGAAGAGCGCGAGACAATCTATGAGGTAGTAGAGCAGGTAGCCAGTGCTTGTCATATTCCGCTTACTGTTGGTGGTGGGGTAAGATCAGTTGCAGATATTAGAAAGTTGCTTAGATCAGGAGCTGATAAGGTTTCGATAAATAGTGCTGCTATTAAAAATCCACAATTAGTTAAAGAAGCTGCACTTGAATTTGGTAGTCAGTGCATTGTAATAGCTATTGATGCTAAATATCATGACGCAAATCAGCAATATGAAATTTATACGCATGGAGGTCGCAAAGAAACTGGAATTAATGCTTTAGCTTGGGCACAAAAAATGACTGAATTAGGTGCTGGAGAATTATTAGTTACCTCGATGGATCGCGACGGAACTAAGCAAGGTTTTGATTCGCGTTTAAATAAAGCAATAACTGATTTAGTCTCAGTGCCAGTAATTGCTTCAGGAGGTGTGGGAGAAATTGAGCATTTTGCTGAGGGGGTTACAGAAGGTGGGGTGCAGGCCTTACTTGCTGCTTCAGTATTTCATTTTGGTAAATATCATATTGCTGAAGTAAAAGAATATTTGCATGAAAAAGGGCTTGCCGTTAGAATTTAAAGTAAAAAATATGTCACAAGATTTTATCAAAACATTAGAGACAATAATCAAAGAGCGTAAAGATCTTGCAAGTGAAGAATCTTACATTGCGCGTTCTTATGCTAAAGGCTTCAATAAATTAACCCAAAAATTTGGTGAAGAAGCGGTAGAGGTGATTATTGCAGCACTTGCTGAAGATAAAACCAGATTAGTATCAGAAACTGCGGATTTAATCTTTCATTTGCTGATGTTACTTGAAGCAAAAGATGTTAGCTTTGCTGATATTATTGCTGAATTAG
This sequence comes from uncultured Rickettsiales bacterium, assembly GCA_963991775.1. Taxonomy (GTDB): domain Bacteria; phylum Pseudomonadota; class Alphaproteobacteria; order Rickettsiales; family JABIRX01; genus CAXDRM01. The sequence goes on from CAXDRM010000030.1 coordinate 9,867, forward strand.
AACAAAGAAATAAAACTCTAAAATAATGAGTGAGTGCCAACCTAAAACATCAATTTTAGCAATTAAGCCTTATAAGCCAGGTGAAAGTAAAATTTCTGGTTCAGGTGAGGTATTAAAGCTTTCTGCAAATGAAAATCCATTAGGTTGCTCACCAGCCGTACAAAATTATAATTTTAATGCTACTGAATTTCAGCGTTATCCAGATGGTGATTCTACAGAACTTAAGCAAAAATTAGCTAAGCAATTTTTGCTGAGGCCAGAGCAGCTAATTTGTGGTGCTGGTTCTGATGAAATTTTCAATATGATCATGACAGCCTTTACTGATACTGGTGATGAAATTATTCATACAGAGCATGGTTTCTTAATGTATAAGCTTTATGCTTTAGCAGCAGGTGCGGTACCTGTAGCAGTGCGTGAAACAAATCTTACTTGCGATATTGAAAATATCTTAGCAGCAGTCACAGCAAAAACTAAAATTGTGTTTATTGCTAATCCGAATAATCCTACTGGTAGCTATATTTCAGCTGAGCAGTTAGAAGAATTACGACAAAAATTGCCAAGTAATATTTTATTGGTGATTGATGGTGCTTATGCAGAATATGTAGTTGAAACAGATTATGAATCAGGTATTAATCTTGCTAAGAAATATACTAATGTTATTGCAACACGAACCTTTTCTAAAATATATGGTTTAGCAGCTTTGCGTGTTGGTTATGCTGTGGCAGATCCACAAATTATTGATTATTTAAATCGGGTGCGCAGCCCATTTAATGTTAATAAATTAGGGCAAGAAATAGCAGAGCTTGCTATAGAGGATCAAGATTTTATTAAAGAATCAAGAGAATTTAACCTTAAAGCTATTGCAGAATTTTCTGAGTTTTTTAGTAATCTTGGAGTTACCTATCAAGATACTGTAGCAAATTTTATTTTGATTAATTTAAAAACTGCGCAACAGGCTACAGAATTTTGTGACTTTTTAGCAAGGCATTCTATAATTGTGCGTCCAGTTGCTGCTTATGCTTTGCCAGAATGGGTAAGAATCTCTTTTGGTGATGCGGCAGCTAATAAAAAATTAAAGGAAGCGATTAGCAAATATTATGGCTAAAAAATTATCAGAAATTAGAAGTGCATTTTTAGATTATTTTGCAGATAAGGATCATCAAATTTTACCTTCTGCGCCTTTAGTGCCTCAGGATGACCCTAGCTTAATGTTTGTTAATGCTGGTATGGTGCAATTTAAAAATTATTTCACCGGTAAAGAACAGCCTAAATTTGCGCGTGTTGCCACTGCACAAAAATGTGTAAGAGCTGGTGGTAAGCATAATGACCTTGAGAATGTTGGCTATACTGCAAGACATCATACTTTCTTTGAAATGTTAGGTAATTTTTCTTTTGGAGATTATTTCAAAGAAGAAGCGATTTTATATGGCTATGAATTTGTCACTAAAATTTTGGGTCTGCCACAAGATAAATTAATTGTTACGGTTTTTCATGATGATGATGAGGCTTTTAATTTATGGCGCAAAATAGCTGGCTTCCCTGAAGATAAAATCAGAAGGATCAATAGTAGTGATAATTTTTGGTCAATGGGTGATACGGGGCCTTGTGGACCATGTTCAGAAATATTCTATGATCATGGTGAGCAATTGCCTGGTTGTATACCTGGTACAGGTGATGAGGGTGATCGTTTTATTGAAATTTGGAATTTAGTTTTCATGCAATATGAGAAAAAAGCTGATGGTACTAGAATTGCTTTGCCTAAACCTGCTATTGATACAGGTATGGGTTTAGAGCGAGTTGCTGCAATTTTACAAGGTAAGCATAATAATTTTGAGGTGGATCTTTTTGCAGATCTAATCGCTAAAGCTGCCCAGCTTACTAATATAGAACAACAAAAATATCTTACTTCTTATCGCGTAATTGTTGATCATTTGCGCTCGATTAATTTTTTACTAGCAGATGGTGTACTACCAAGTAATGAAGGTAGAGGTTATGTGTTGCGCCGTATTATGCGTCGGGCAATGCGTCATATTCACCATTTAGGTTATCAGGGCAATTTACTTAGTGAGCTTAGCCCTTATTTTATCTCACGCATGGGTAATCATTATAATGAATTACAAAGCGCACAAGAAACTATCTTAAGTAATATTGCACGTGAAGAAGAACAATTTGGACGTACTTTAGATAAAGGTCTTAAAATTCTTGCTGAAGCTTTAGAAAAACAGCAGCCAGGAAAAATCTTTCCAGGAGATATAGTTTTTAAACTTTATGATACTTATGGTTTTCCGGTAGATTTAACGGCAGATATTTTACGTGAAAAAAATCTGCAAATAGATGAGGCGCGTTTTGCTGAATTAATGCAAGAGCAAAAAAATCGTGGTAAAGAAAATTGGCAAGGTTCTGGTAGTGTTGCTGATCAAGAATTATGGTTCAAACTCAATGAAAAAATAGGTGATACAGAATTTGTAGGTTATAGCTCAGCAAATAGACAAAGCAAAGTTAGCGCTCTTGTTAAAAATGGGCAGGAAGTAGCTGAGCTTAATATGGGTGATCAAGCGCAAATTATTTTAGCAGAAACTTGTTTTTATGCTGAATCAGGGGGGCAGATTGGTGATCAAGGTTTGCTTAAAAATGACCGGGCTGAGTTTAAAGTTACTGATACTAAAAAACATGGTAATGGTTTAATTGTGCATTATGGTGAGCTAGTTTCTGGTGAGTTAAAATTAGCAGATCAAGTTCAGGCCAGTTTTGATCTAGAGCGTAGAAATCAAATTAAAGCTAATCATTCTGCAACTCATTTATTGCACAAAGCTTTGCAAAATATTTTAGGTAAGCATGTAAGTCAGCAAGGTTCATATGTTGCTGCTGATTTGTTGCGTTTTGATTTTAGTCATCATGAGGCTTTAACTTTAGAGCAAATTGCTCAGCTTGAAGAGCAAGTTAATCAAGTTATTCGCAATAACACAGAGGTAGTAACAGAATTAATGTCTCTGGCTGAGGCAAAAAAATCTGGGGCTCAAGCCTTGTTTGGTGAAAAATATGCTGAGCAGGTTAGGGTACTTACTATTGGTGAGTTGGAACAGCAAAAATATTCACAAGAATTATGTGGTGGTACACATGTAGAGCGTACTGGTGATATAGCTTTATTTAAGATTATTTCTGAATCATCCATTGCTTCTGGAGTTAGAAGAATTGAAGCTCTGACTGGTGAGGCTGCTTTTAATTATTTAAGTAGTAAGGCTAACATAATCAATGAGTTAGCCCAAGATTTTAAGGTAAAAGATCAGCAAATTATAGCAAGTGTTGCAGCTCTTAAAAATGATAGAAAACAGTTGGAAAAGCAAATTGCGCAGTTAAAACAGCAGCAGGCAGCTGCTCTTAGTGATGCAGATATTTATGCGCTTAAAGAGCAAAAAATTATCTTTAAAATTGCAGAAAATCTTGATGGTAAAAATGCACGTGAATTAGTAATGCAGCTTAAACAAAAAGCAGAATTTGCGGCGGTAATTTTACTAGCTCAAGATGGTGCTAAAATATCAGTTATTGTTGCAAGTAAAGCTCCAGAAAATTTCAATGCGGTTGAGATTGTACAAAAATTAGTAGCAGAGCTTGGTGGCAAGGGGGGCGGAGGTAAGCCTGATTTTGCACAAGGCGGTGCGGCTGCACCTAGCAATCTTCCAGATAAAGATACTTTGTTAAAATTTTTATATAGTGAAATAGCTAGAGCATAGCTATGCATCGCTGTCCGTTTTATAAATGATAAAATGATCATTTACAAATACTCCTGATGCGCGACGGCACAGCTATGCTCTGGCTATTTTATAAAGAGTCAGTAGATATATTTAATAGCTCAGTTAGTCTTAGACTTAGTATAAACACATTCTCAACTTACCTTGATGATAAATTTTCTAGTCTTACAAAAGCTATGAATATAGCTCTGATTTGCTTGCGCTTTGTAATAGCGAAATGACTATTACAAATGCTCCTGATACGCAAATGCACAGCTACACTCTGCGCTTTTTTGAAAAATCTGTACAGTTGTAAAGTTCTGATTCAGCTAGCAATTTAGATAAGACTCACCTCTCTGAGGAACAAAAGGGCGGGTAGATTTACAATTTTTAAATTTGA
>CAXDRM010000031.1:0-13592 GCA_963991775.1 uncultured Rickettsiales bacterium
ATTCCGGCTCGTTTGGGCTCTACTAGATTTCCAAATAAGCCTTTAGTTGATATTAAAGGCAAAACTATGATTGAACGAGTTTGTCAGCAAGGTGCTAAGGCTGGTATTTCAGAAATTATTGTGGCCTGTAGTGAAATTGAGGTAAAAGAGATAGTAGAGCAGGCAGGTTACCAAGCAGTTATGACTGATCCAGATTTGCCTTCAGGTACTGATCGTATTTATGCAGCTTTAGAGCAGCTTAAGCCTGAGCAACAAATAGAATATATTGTAAATTTACAAGGAGATTTACCAGATATTAAGCCTGAAATTATCAAAGAGACTCTAGAAGTTTTTAAGCATATACCTAATACTGATATTGCTACGGCAGTAGTGCCAATTGCGGATATTAATATTGCTCAGGATCCTAATATTGTTAAAGCTGTAGTGGATTTTTCAGCAGCTAATTATGCGGAAGCACATTATTTTTCAAGAAGTGCTGTTCCTTACAATGCTAAAACTTATTATGAACATATTGGTTTATATGTGTATAAAAAAGCAGCTTTAGATAAATTTGTAACATTGCCTGAGGCTTTGCTTGAAAGCACTGAAAAACTTGAGCAATTAAGAGCAATCAGTGCCGGCATGAAAATCTCAGCATGTTTAATTCCATATCAAGATAAGCCTATTTCTATAGATACACCTGAAGATTTAGCCAGACTTTTAGATAGCTAATTTGATTAGTGCATTAAATCAAAGCGTGATCTTTAAAATCAAAACGTGCTCTCCAAAAGCAAAAGATATGCTGCTATAACTTGACTATAGCTATGCATCGCTGTCCGTTTTGAGAATAACAAAGTGGTTATTCTCAAATACTCCTGATGCGCGACGGCACTGCTATAGTCAAGTTATAGACACTGTTAGCTAATTATTCTGTTTTTAGATTTTTTGATATTTTTAGCGTTTTTTTACAAAAATTTTTTCTAATATCTGGATATATTCGAATAAATTTTTGTACAAAATAAGCAAAAATAGGAAAGAATATGGAAATTTAATAATTAGCTAACAGTGTCTAGGTTGGACAGTAATATTAGAAATAAAGAGAGGTGTTTAGAGCGAGATTCAACAGGATTTTATCAACTACTATTTGGTAAAATTCGAGGACCTGCCTGAGCGATTAAATACCTCGCTTTATTTTGGATATTAACTCAGCCTTCGTCGGGAGAGGGGGAAGAGGCTTTTTCACGCAATAGTTTGATTTTGGTAATTTGGTTTTTATGTTTTTCTAAAACAATAAAGGTAAAATCTAAAAAGCTAAATTCTTCGCCACGCTCAGGGATTCTCTCGCAAAGATTAATTAATAAACCAGCAATTGTAGAGGCTTCATCTTCTGGAAAACTTAAATCAAGATCACGGTTAATATCACGAATTGCAGCAGAGCCTTCAACTATAAAGCTATTCTTATTGATTTTTTTATAGTTATTAATTGCACCCTTATCATGCTCATCTTTTATCTCACCAACAATCTCTTCTAAAATATCTTCAAGAGTGATGATACCCATAACACTGCCATATTCATCAACCACAATGGCAAAATGACTGCGCTCTTTTTTAAAAGCAAAAAGCTGCTCGCGTAAAGTGGTGTTCTCTGGGATAAACCAGGGCTCAGAGGCAATTTTGCTAAAATCTAAATCTGTGGTTTTTTTAGTACTATGTGTAATAGTTTTTAAAATATCTTTAGCATGTAATACGCCGATAATATTATCTTTTTCATCAAGCCATAAAGGTACACGTGTATAAGGGCATTTTGAAATTGCTTCGATAATTTTTTTGCTTGGTTCAGCAGCATTTACCATGAATAATTTTTTACGGTGAGTCATTACTGCGGCTACTTCAGTTTCAGCAAGATCTAAGATGCTATCCAACATATCTTTATCTTGCTTTACTACGCTGCCTTCGCGGTAATGTAGCTCGATAGAGCCGCGCAATTCCTCAATTGCTGAGATTAAATCATTTTGCCTTGCTTGCTTACTAAAGCCGAAAATATTTAAAGTGCGCTCAACAATATATTGCATCACAATTGCAAAGGGTGAAAGAATTTTTACAAAGAATTTTAAGGGTATTACTAAAGCTAAGGCTAATTTTTCAGCATTATAAAGCGCATAGGTTTTAGGTAAAATTTCAGCAAAAATCACCACTAAAACTGTCATGATTAAAGTAGAAATATAAACGCTATTTTCACCAAAATGCTGTATAGCATATTGGGTGGCAAGAGCTGAGGCAAAAATATTTACCAGATTATTCCCTACTAAGATGCTGCCAATTAGCCTATCTTTTTTACGGCGTAATTTTTCTACATATTTAGCTTTTCGTGAGCCTTGTTGCATTAGCTTATGAATTTTAGCGCGCGACAAGGCAGTTAATGCAGTTTCAGACCCAGAAAAAAATCCCGAAAAAAAGATTAGTAAAAGAATAATGAGTGGATATATAAATTCCGAGGGAATTTCCATAGAGATGTTTTTAATTATATGTGGTTAGAATAGTGAATCTAAAAAATCTAGCAAGCTATTTTCACTAACATTTCTGGAGACAAAAGCAGAGCCAATCTGGTTTAATAAAATAAAGACTAGTTGGTTGTCGATATTTTTCTTATCGCCCTTTACCGCATTAAAGAGATTATCTTTATTAAATAGGTGATCTAATTCTTCAAGTCTGGTTTTGATAGAAAAATATTTGAAATGTTCTTCAATTTTATGAATCTCACTATGCTGCATAAAGCCTAGCTTAGTAGAAAATTCAGCTGCCAAAATTATTCCTAAAGCTACAGCTTCACCATGTTTTAAATTTTCGCTATAACCTGTATCTTGCTCTAAAGCATGACCAAAAGTATGGCCTAAATTTAGTAATGCTCTGCTACCAGATTGTTCTTTTTCATCAAGTGCCACAATATCTGCCTTGCTTTGGCATGATCTAGCAATAATTTCAGTTAGGCAGTTTAAATCACGCTTTTTAATTAATTCTTTATGTTGTTCAAGATAGTCAAAAAAATCTTTTTGATTGATTAAGGCATATTTAAAACATTCTACATAGCCTGCATAATATTCGCGTTCAGAAAGTGATAGGATAAATTCGGGATCGATTAACACGGCGCGTGGCTGGTAAAAACTACCAATAAGATTTTTACCAGCATTAGTATTAATGCCTGTTTTGCCCCCAACGCTACTATCAACCTGTGATAAGAGAGTAGTTGGTATTTGTATATAGTTGATGCCTCTTAAGATAATACTGGCAGCAAAGCCAGATAAATCGCCAATTACACCGCCACCAAGAGCAATGATGGTAGAGTTGCGATTTGGCTTATATTTAAGAATTTGGTTGCAAATCTTAGTAAGATTCAAAAAAGATTTTAGCTGCTCACCAGGGTCCAATTCTATTTTAATAATTTCATGGTCAGAATCTTTTAAAGCAGCATGAAGCGTTGCATAATGTAGTTTTGCAACATTACTATCGCAAATGATAAAAAGTTGTTTACCTAAATTTAGCTCACTAATTATCTTGTTGGTTTGTTTGATAATGCCAGCTGCAATATGAATATGGTAAGAATTTTCCGCTAGATCTAAAAATAATTTGGTCATTTAAGTTAATTTTTGAACAATTTCTTGAGCAATATCAGTAATATTCTTACCATCTGTAGTAATTATAATATGTGCTTTTTTATAATATTTTTCACGTTTTGCAAGTATTTTTGTAATATTTTCTAAAGTGAGATTTTGGAGCAGAGGTCTAGTTGTATCACCATTAAGGCGCTCATAAATAGTTTGAGGATTAGTTTCTAAATAAATGATTTTGCATTTTTTAGCTAAGGCATCTTGGGTGTTATGGTTTAAGAATGCACCACCACCAGTTGCTAGAATGAAATCTGTATATGTGTTTAAAAAATCTGCAATTAGCTTTTCTTCAACATCACGAAAATACACTTCACCTTCAGCAGCAAATATTTCATTAATGCTTTGCTTTTCTTGATTAGTAATTAATGCATCACTATCAAAATTAGGTAGATTAAGTAAGTTACTTAATTGCTTTGCAACAGAGCTTTTACCTGAGCCCATCATGCCTATTAAAGCTATAGAGCTCATTTTAGTTAGCGCCTGAAACAAAAAATAATAAGAGTAGAGCTGCTGTTTGCAAAGCTATACGAGCTTTCATCATTTTATGGCTTTTATGCCCAGCATCTTTTCCGCCTTTTATAGTAAGGAAAAGTCCATAAAAAATACTGCAAAATGTTGCTATAATTAGGGCTGTAATAAGATAATTAATCATTTAATTAATATTTAGTTAAGTAATGGCGATATTATACTTGAGTTTTCGGCACAATCAAATATAAATAGGGGGCTCAAAATTAAAATAAATTTAGATAGTTAAAAAATGGCAAGAGTAACTGTAGAAGATTGTACGCAAATTATTCCTAACAGATTTGAGTTAGTTGTATTATCAAGCCGTAGAGCAAGAGACATTGCTTCTGGTTCAGAAATAAAAGTTGAGCGTGATAATGATAAAGATGCTGTGATTTCACTTAGAGAGATTGCAGATAATCATGTTGCAAAAGATTACTTGGTTGAAGAGGTAGTTTCAGCTCATCAAAGTAATGCTATCTATAAAGCAGAGGAGAAAGAAGTCGATGTTGAAGCAAGAGCTGCTCTTCAAGAAGAAGCTGGTGATCAAGATTTACCTGCTGCTGATGCAAAAGCAGAGATGTTTGCTGAAGACAATATTGAGGTTGATGACTAGAGCTAATGTCTCAGGAGAAAATCCTTGCCCAGAAAGTTCTAGATTATAACCCAAACTCAAACTCAAAAAATATTCAAAAAGCAGTAAAGTTTGCTAAGAAGGCGCATACCTCTCAGACGCGCGCTTCAGGTGAACCTTATTTTACTCATCCTATAGCTGTAGCTAATATTTTGGCTGAGTTAAAATTGGATGATGATTCGATCATTACAGGTTTATTGCATGATACAGTTGAGGATACTGTCGTTACGCGTGAGACAATTCGTAAAGAATTTGGTGAAAATGTTGCTAAATTAGTTGATGGTGTAACCAAGCTTAACAAAATTGAGTATCAGCCAGAAAATGTTCGCCAAGCAGAAAATTTTCGTAAGTTATTATTAGCTATGTCAGAAGATATTCGTATCTTGCTGATTAAAATTTGCGATCGTTTGCATAATATGCGTACGATTAATCATATTAGTTCTAGATTAAAGCGGATTAGAATAGCCCAAGAAACTTTAGAGATTTATACGCCACTTACTGAAAGAATAGGAGTGCATAAAATAAGGGATGAGTTGCAAGATCTTGCCTTTGCTGAGTTAAATGAGGAGGTGCGTAATTCGATCATTCAGCGTTTAGATTTTTTACAAAGCCAGGGTAATGCTAATATTGTTGAGAAGATTATCGGCGAATTACGCAATTTATTGATTAAAAACTCTATTGATTGCAAAATTTATGGTCGTACTAAAAAGCCATATTCAATTTGGCAAAAAATGAAGCTTAAAAATGTTAGTTTTGAACAGCTTTCAGATATTATGGCTTTTAGAGTTATTGTTAATGATATGCCAACTTGTTATCATGTTTTAGGCATTATTCATGAGAAGTTCCATAGTATTCCAGGAACATTTAAAGATTATATCTCAACGCCAAAAGAGAATGGTTATAAATCATTGCATACCACGGTGATTGGCCCTGGCCGTCAGAAGATTGAAGTGCAAATTCGTACAGAAGAAATGCATGATGTGGCTGAATATGGAATTGCTGCCCATTGGCGTTATAAGCAAAAATATGGAGAAGATAGTCAAGGTAATTATCGTTGGATAGGTGAGTTATTAAATATTTTAGAGAATAGTTCCGACCCTGAGGAGTTTATCCAGAATTCTCGTTTGGAAATGTATCAAGATCAGGTTTTTTGCTTTAGTCCTAAAGGTAATTTGATCGCTTTACCTCAAGGTTCTACACCAGTTGATTTTGCTTATTGGATTCATTCTGATGTGGGTAATACTTGCATGGGAGCTAAAATTAATGGGGTGATTGCGCCGCTTAGAACCTTGCTTAAAAATGGTGATCAGGTTGAAGTTATTTGTTCAACTAACCAGCATCCTTCGGAAACTTGGGAAGAATTTGTGGTAACTGGTAAAGCTAAGACACAGATTCGTAAATATATTCGTTCTAAAAAGCGTGAGACATATTCAAGCTCTGGTAAAAATTTGCTTACTAAGTTTTTTCATGAGCGTAAGCGTGATGTCTCTGATAAGATGCTTAAAAATATTTTGCATATTTTTTCGAAAGATTCAGTCGAAGATCTGTATGTAGCAGTAGGAGAGGGTTTAATAACTAAAAATGATGTGTTTAATTCATGTTATCCAGATTATAAGGCGGAAAAAAACAGTAAAAAATTATTAAGTTTTTTTGCTAAGCGCAAAACAGATAAAAGCAAAAATAAAGCTCAGAAGAATTCTATTGATAAAACTAGAGGTATTATTGGTGTGATACCAGGTATGTCGATACATTTTGCAGGTTGCTGTCACCCTTTGCCTGGCGATAAGATCTATGGTGCAGTAAATAGTGGTAAAGGTGTAACGGTGCATCAGGCACGTTGTGTCAATTTGAAGAAAATTAGTGATAAGGATAATTTGATTAAATTAGCTTGGCATCAAGATAATAATTTAGAAAATTTTTATACGGGAAGATTAAGAGTTATCATTGCTAATAGTTTTGGTTCAATTTCTAAGCTTACTGCAGAAATTGCTGCAAAAAATATCAATATTGCTAATTTGAAAATTATTCACAAAACTGAAAATTATTATGAAATTATTTTAGATTTAGAATTACAAAATTTAAAAACCTTGCTGAATTTAAAAGCATCATTACGTTCGGCAAAATTCATTTTTTCAGTTGAGCGAGTTTAGAGGTAGCTATGCAGGAATATTTAAGGTTAGGTGTTAATATTGATCATGTGGCAACAATTCGTAATGCTAGGGCTGGTTTGCATCCAGATCCATTAAAAGCTGCATTGCTTGCTGAAAAAGCTGGTGCAGATGGTATTACGGCTCATTTGCGTGAAGATCGTCGGCATATATCTGATCAAGATATTTTAAAATTGAAAGAATCTTTAACATTGCCATTAAATTTAGAGATGGCTGCAACGGAAGAGATGTTGCAAATTGCTTTAAAAACCAAGCCTAATGCTGCATGTATTGTACCGGAAAAAAGACAAGAGGTGACAACAGAAGGTGGTTTAAACATTCAGGATAATGAGGAGCGTTTAGCAGCATATATAGCTGCTTTAAAGGCTGAGAATATTAGGGTGTCACTTTTTTTAGAACCAAATGAAGCTGACATTGTAGTAGCAGATCGTCTTGGTGCAGATATTATCGAATTTCACACTGGTAAATATTGTAATCTAGCTACTCAAGATAGTGCCGCAGAGTTTTTACGTATTGAGCGTGCGGTTAATTATGCAGCGCAATTAGGTGTTGAGGCGCATGCAGGTCATGGTTTAGATTTTATCAGTACGGCAGAGATTGCTAAAATTTCTGAGTTAAAAGAATTGAATATTGGTCATTTTATTATTGGTGAGGCAATATTTTCTGGTTTAGAGGCGGTGATTAAGCAGATGAAGCAAATTATTAAAGAGGCAAGAGTATGATTTTTGGTATTGGTTCTGATGTGGTGAAAATTGCACGTATTGTGCATTTATATGATAATTATGGGCAAAAATTTTTGATGAAGATTTTGAGTGAGGCTGAGCAAAAAATCTTTAGTGGTTTTTCGTTAAAGAGCCGGCGCATGTCATATTTAGCTAAGCGTTTTGCTGCTAAGGAAGCATTGGTTAAGGCTTTAGGTACGGGCTTTCGTGAGGATATCACCTTTACGAGTATTAGTATTTATAATAATCATTTGGGTCGTCCTGAGATTAGTTATGATCATAATATTGCGAGTAGGTTGCCTGAAAATGCTAAAGTGATGCTTTCACTTTCTGATGAGGATGATGTAGTAGTTGCTTTTGCAATTATTGAAGTAATGTAAGCAATTAGTTATTTTTATGTTTTACAGTAAAAATTAATTAGCTAAATTAAAAAAAACTTTGCCATGAAAAATTCTGCTAATAAAGCTTTTACCATAATTGAGTTATCAATAGTAATTATTGCGATAGCTTTTTTATATTTCTCGATTAAAGCTGCAGCAAAGTTGATTAATAATGCTGAGAGTTTAGTAGCTGCAAATCAAGCTGATAATGCTTGGGAGGCAAGTGAAGAGGAATCAGTTTCTATTCCTAGCATAGCTTTACCTAGTTCGTTAGCAGAAAATACCTTAATCTGGTTAGATGCATCTGATGCTGATACATTAACGCTATCTGGTGATGATGTTACAGCATGGTCTAGTAAGCATCAGGTTAATTCTAATTTAACTTTAACTGCCTTACCTCCAGCATCAAGTGAACGACCTAAATCGGGGCAAACTACTTTAAACTCTAGAAATGTTTTAGTTTTTGATGGTACGGATGATAATTTTGTTATAGATAATAGTAGTTTAGGTTTTAATCCTGATACTACAGATGTCTCAATATTTGTAGTAGGCTCGATAGATTTGGTCTATGGTGATGGTGATGCAAGTAACGGCGTTGATTCTACACAAGATTTAGATCATTTTATTGCCAATCAAGATGGTAGCGGTTCAGGTAGAAGTTTGCTTTTTATGGTCGATGGTTTTTTAGATGGTAATTGGGCAGGTGGCTTAAGAGCTGATAGTTTAGATTTTACCCAGGAGGTTTATTATCTTATTGGTGTGGTTCATGATGATTCAGCTGGTACCACGGATTTTTATCTTAATAATGATAATGAGAATTTTACTGGAACCACAGGTTCAAGTTCTGATGGTGATATTGTTATAGCAGCACATAAATTTGGCCCTAGTGGAGCTCATGGAGCTAGAGCTATGTTAGATGGTAATATAGCAGAAATATTATTTTTTAATAAGGCTTTATCACCTTCAGAGATTGGTGATTTACAAAGCTATATTAATAGCAAATGGGGCATTAGTTTTCAGTAAAAATACAACATTTTTTGACACTTAACAAAATTATAAATATAACTAGCGCGTGGTATTATATCATGCTCGTATTTTTGTTTTGCTAATTGACTTAGTAATTTAAAAATCTTCATATCATGATTGAATTTTTGGTGAGTTCAAATTGCGAGGAACGGCGTGTAGATCTACTACATAAGTACCGCAGCAATTTGTGACGAACCACTCCGCTTAACTAAGCAAACTTTTGTTTGCGTTAGTTAAGAAAAGTCTTCATGATATGGTGATTTTTTAGGCCCCTGTGGTGGAATTGGTAGACGCGATAGACTCAAAATCTATTGTCCTTCTGGACGTGCCAGTTCAAGTCTGGCCAGGGGCACCATTTTTAATTTTTATAAATTCACTTTATGAATTTGGATTTACCCTTAATTTTAAAAGCATTATTTCTTGGTATCTTAGAGGGTTTAACTGAATTTATTCCTGTATCTTCAACTGGTCATTTAATAGTAGCTGCGTATTTGATTGAGTTTTCTGAGATACCTGAGCAAGTATTTGAGATAGCGATTCAATTTGGAGCAATTCTGGCTATTTGTTTTGTATATCAGCGGCGTTTATTGAAGGTGGTTTTTAATTTAGGCAGTAAGGTGGAACAAAATTTTGTGCTTAATTTGCTGATTGGAGTTTTGCCTGCTGTGGTGTTGGGTTTGTTATTTCATGATTTTATCAAGGAGGTTTTATTTAATGTTGCTGTAATAGCTTATGCTTTGATTATTGGTGGTATTATTTTAATTATTTTTGATCGTCTTAAATTATCAAATAAGGTAGCAGATCTTGATCAATTATCTAAGCTGACTGCTTTTAAGATTGGGTTCTGTCAGTGTATTGCCATGATTCCTGGCGTATCGAGGGCAGGGGCGACTATTGTTGGAGGTGTAGCTTTTGGTCTTACTAAGCGAAGTGCTTCTGAATTTTCTTTTTTCTTGGCAATTCCGACAATTTTAGGTGCGGCATTATTGGATTTATACAAAAATTTTGAGCATTTAAATATGCAGCATTTTTTTATAATTTTACTTGGTTTTATAGCGGCATTTTTTGCAGCTTGGTTAGTAGTTAGACAATTTATTAGCTTAGTTGAGCGTTATGGTTTTGCACCATTTGGTTATTACCGTATTGCACTTGGCATAGTAATTTTATTGATTATATAGATTATATTGTCTATAAAGCTGTTCCTTATTATGCTTTTTGTGTAGTTGAGAAGATAAAAAAAGGCAGTGTTTTGCTTGTATTTTTGTGGTTCGACAGGCTCACCAACCGTGGTTCTGAGGGCTCACCAACCTTGGTTTGGCGAGCTAACCAACCGGTCCCTGAGCTTGTCGAAGGGCAGAAAAGGCTGTACAAGATTGCTGAGAAGGTATTAAAAAAGGCAATATTTTGCTTGTATTTTTGTGGTTCGACAGGCTCACCAACCGAATAGCCTGAAGAATCAGAAAGTTACAAAACATGCTTAGAAACTTTTAAAAAAGTGGATATTATTTAAGCATTTTTGTTGAGCGTAGCTGCAAAAATTACGCAGTGTACATATAGTACATGAGTAAATTTTTGACAGCTATGGCGAAGCACTCTGCTAAACTAAGCAAACTTTGTTTGCATTAGTTTAGAAAAGGCTAAATAAGATCCCCTTTTTTAAGGCGGAGTAGCTCAGGTGGTTAGAGCAGAGGAATCATAATCCTTGTGTCGGGGGTTCAAATCCCTCCTCCGCTACCATTTTATGGTGGTAAATTGAGAGAGTAGGTAGTATTTTCGTCGAGAGTGATGATATGTGAATGATTGTTGCAAATTGCAAGATCATGCGTGAGAGGGGATGAGTTAATTATGCTAAATTGTATTAATCAAAATAGCATGATTGTATTTTGTGTCTCTCGGTAAAATTTTAGCTTCGCTAAAATCACTCGAGAACCGGTTATAGGAGAATAAATGATGGTATGTGAATGATTGTTGCAAATTGCAAGGTCATGGATGAAAGACTAGGAGAAATCATATAGAGGAGCGGATCGTACATATGGTACTTGAGCACCGCAGATATGATTTCGACGACGCTTTGTTAGATTTTACAATGGAAAGCTTTGTAAAATCTAATCTTTCGCCATGAGATTGTGATTTGGAGCAATCATTTGTGGCGGGCGTAGCTCAGTCGGTAGAGCAACAGGTTGTGGTTCTGTGGGTCGCCGGTTCAATCCCGGTCGCTCGCCCCAGTTTTTAATGGAAATAAAATGGAAATAGCAGGAGTTAAATTTGCTGCTTTAAATTGTGGCATCAAACAAGATAAGTTAGATTTGATGCTTGCTCAGTTTGTAGTAGGTACAGTATGTGCTGGTGCTTTTTCTACTTCATATATTGTTTCACCAACTATTGGCTGGGACAAAAATTTACTAAAACAACAAATAAATCCTAAAGCTTTATTAGTTAATTCTGGTAATGCTAATAGTTTTACTGGTCAGCATGGTCATGAAGCTATCACACAAACTACTAAAAAATTAGCAGCTGCTTTAAATATTAGCCAAGAAGAAGTATTGGTTTCTTCTACAGGGGTAATAGGTGAAAAATTACCTTATGATAAAATAATTGCGCATTATCCAGGTTTAATTTCTGGGCTTAATGCAAAAAATTATGCTGTAGCGGCAGAGGCTATAATGACTACTGATACAGCGCCAAAATTGCGTTCTGTAACTACAGATATTTCTGGTCAACAAGTTAAAATCACCAGCTTTGCTAAAGGTGCTGGTATGGCTGCACCTAACCTTGCAACAGTGCTAAGCTATAGCTTTACAGATGCAGTTATAGGGCAAGATTTACTGCAGCAAATTTTTGCTGAAGCATTAGAAGAAAGCTTTAATGCTTTTACTATAGATGGTGATATGTCAACTAATGATACTGCTTTGATTTTTGCAACTCAGCAAGCTGGTAATAAAGAGCTGCATGATATTAATGCTATTGAGTTAGAAAATTTTAAAGCAGCGCTCAAAAAATTATTACAACAAATTTGTGATGATATAGTGCTAGGAGGCGAGGGTGTTAGTAAATTATGTAAGATTTATGTAAGCGGTGCTAAATCAAAAAAATCTGCCAAAAATGTTGCTATGGCTGTGGCAAATTCTCCTTTGGTTAAAACTGCTTTGCATGGTTCGGATCCTAATTGGGGTCGAATTGTAATGGCAGTCGGTAAAGCAAAAGAACAGTTAAATTTAGAAAAATTCTCACTTGATATTGGTGAATTTAACGTAGTAAAAAATGGTGAATTAAATGAAAATTATGATGAGTCAAATTCCACAGGCCCTTACATGCAAGGTGAACTGATAGAATATTTTATTGATCTTGGCGTTACGCAAGAAAAGCAGCAAGCTCTAGTTACTAGCTGTGATTTGTCTCGTGGTTATATAGAAATTAATGCCGATTACCGAACTTAAATAACTTTCTTGTGCAGTCTTTTCTGAAATAGTTTGACTTCGCCAAATCTATTTCAGCATAGTGATTCGCTTAGAGAGATAAAAAATGCTCATGTACTATTGTACACTGCGCTTTTTTTACTATCTAGCTCATCAAAAATACAAGCACAATATAGTTATTTAAGAACTTTTAAGCTATCTTGTGCAGTCTTTTCTAAACAGTTTTTTTAATTTTAACTGTGTTTAGTTACGTGATTCGCTTCAACTATTTGAAAGTTAGCAATGCTAGCGTACGACGAGCAAAGCGAGCCTGGAGGGTAAAAATCTGCTTTAGCTGATTTTTATTAAAATACTTACCTATGCTTAATCATACCACCGGACAAAAATACTTAATAATATTATTTTGTTTCTCAAAATAACACCCAACCGGTTGGTGTAGTTCGACCCATTCGACAAGCTCAGGAGAACCAAGCTCACTAATCTCCGCTTCGGTCACTGAGCCTGCCGAAGTGTCCGAACCACAAGGTTGGTTATAAATCTGGAAGTTTTTGTTTCCTGGACATAGAATAAGGTCAGGTATAAAATGATATAAAATATTTTCAATTATAATGACTAAAAATATTAATTTAGCTTCAACAGATACAATAAATAAAGCTCAGCTTGATTTAATAGTTAAGAATGTGGGATCTCGCGCTAAAAAGCGCTTTGCTAATGCTTTAAAAAAGTTCAATCTTCAAGTTGAGCAAGAAATCAAAGATGCTAGAAAAAAAAATAATCAGTGATAAACCAGTATTAATTATAATTGCTGGCCCTAATGGTTCGGGTAAGACTTCGGTTACTAAAGAAATTTTAGAACATGAATGGATACAAAATTGTCTTTATATAAACCCGGATAATATAGCCCAAGAAAAATTTGGTGATTGGAATTCTAGAAAAGCTGTTCTCAAGGCAGTAAAACTTGCAACAAAAATGCGTTATAGTTTTCTTAAAAAAAGACAGAGTTTAATTTTTGAAACAGTTTTTTCTACAGATGAGAAAGTTAGTTTTATTAGACACTGTTAGCTAATTATTCTGTTTTTAGATTTTTTGATATTTTTA
>CAXDRM010000032.1:0-13444 GCA_963991775.1 uncultured Rickettsiales bacterium
AAAACTGAGCCACCTTTAGTTACTGCTCCAACTCCGGCACCAACTGCTGCGCTTTTAACAATTTGCTGGCTATTACCAGTAAATAAGCTCCATACAGCTCCAAAAAATGCACCTATACCAGCACCACGAGCAGTCTCTTTTACCGCTCTTCTCTGCTTGGATTTTTTTAAATAAGCATCTGCTTCCTCCATGCATTTTTTTGCATCCTCATTTGCTTTATCCTCGCCAACAGATTTAAATTTATAATTTGGTGCAAAAATAGGTGTGTAGGAAGCACAGGAATTTAGAGCCAAGCAAATTATCAAGAAGTGAATATAGCGCATTAGAGATTTAATTTTTAAATCATATTAAGTTCCAAGACATCTTTAAGCAAGTTTTTAGCTGCAATAGAATCTGTACCAGTACCAAGATAAAAATATTAATCTATATAAGCTGCAAAAACTTGTGATTGATCAGCAAAGGCTTTGAATTCTAAAGCATTAGAACTAGGATCAAGAAAAAACATGGTAGCTTGTTCACCGGTCTGACCCTTAAAACGAATATGTGGTCTTATTATGAAAGATGTTTTTGCTGCTGCTAATTTTTTAGCAAGATCATCCCAATCATTCATAGTTAAGATTATACCAAAATGACGTACAGGAACAGCACATTCTTCTACATTATTAGTAGAAATTATATTTGTTTCTTCTGGTTTTAAATGTAAAGTTAGTTGATGACCAAAAAAATTAAGGTCACACCATTCTTTAGTTTTTCTACCAGTGGTGCAATTAAGCTTGGTTACATAAAACTCTTCAGCAATTTTTAGATTATGTACTGGTATAGCAAGATGAAATTTATTGGTCATATTTAGTCAAAAAATAATTTATAAATAACAGTTAATCCTATTGAGCTTTCAAAGCAAATGACTTAATTTCTTTTGATATAACTATTTCTCATGCCAGTAGAATGCGTGAAAACTTACCTACTATAAAATCATTAATTATTTTTGAAACAGCTGCTAAAAATTGTAGTTTTAGTAAAGCAGCTCTTGAGTTACATATCACGCAAACAGCTGTTAGTAAGCAAATTATTAATTTAGAAGAAAATCTTTCTACTATTTTATTTAAGCGTAAAGCGCATCATGTTGAGTTAACCGTAGCAGGTAAAAAATATTTAGCACAAGTTACTAAAGTTTTAAATCGTTTAAGTGCAGCAGGAAATAAATTAACTAGCAAAGCCATGCAATCTCATAAATTAGTAATTAATATACCTCCATCTTTTAGCAATTATTTCATTCCTAAAATAGAAAAATGTTTTGCTAATAATAGCGCGACAATAACCATTAATAGCAAAGATCCAGCAGATTTTTCTGACGGTACAGATATAATTATTGCTGCACACAGACAAAAACCTGTAAATTGTACTGTAGAGTTTTTACAAGAAGAAAAATTACTACTTATTGTGCATCCTGAGTTATTTGCTAATTCTACAGATCTACATTTTTTGGAGCATGCTTCTCGACCTAAATTATTAAGTAAATTTCTAGCTCAGCAAAATCTACTCAATTTGACTTTTAAGAAGAAAATGAGATTTGAGCATTTCTTTATGATTATCAATGCAGTAAAGGAAAAGATGGGTGTTGGTTTAGTACCAGAGCTTCTGATCAGACAAGAACTTGAGGCAGAAGAACTAATTAATCTGCATGATATTTGTTATCAGAGTGGCTATAAATATTATCTAACTTATCCTAGACATAAATATTATATTCCTCAGATAAGAGAATTTACAGATTGGGCAAGAAGAGAATTATTCAAGTAAATTTTTGCTCATGTGCCAAGAGATATTTCTTGCGCTCCAGGCCACCAGCATAACCTCCTAATTTGCCCGAGCTATTAATAATACGGTGACAAGGAATAAGGATACTAATATTATTTTTACCATTAGCATTTGCTACCGCTCTTACTGCAGATTTTTTGCCTAATTTTGTTGCTTGCTCTTTATAGCTGATAGTTTCGCCATAAGAAGTTTTTTGTAAAATTTGCCATACTTGTTTTTGGAAATCAGTACCAATAGTTTTAAGTGGGATAGTAAAATTTTTGCGCAGGCCTTTAAAATATTCTGCTAACTCACTTTCTAGCTGGGCTAAAATTTTATTAGAGCCACCTGATTCTATTTCACATTTTAAGAGGCTTTGCAGCTTGGCAATTTTTTGTGCAGAATTTTTACTATCAGCAAAATCTAAAAAATAAAGATGCTGCTGATCTGCTAGAGCAATCATTTTTCCAACAACTGTAGAGAGGTTAATTTTTTGAAGTATCATCGTTACATTATTTTAATTCATCATTTAACTAAATTAGCGCTAAATTGAGATTATTAAATTAAAAAAGAAGGTCAAATGTATAAATTATATTCTATACCAGGTACTTGCTCAACAGGCATTACTTGTCTGCTGGAAAAGTTAGAAGCAAAATTTGAGATTATTAAAAGAGAAGATGTCAAAAATTACTCTGAATTAGTGCCAACTAATCAAGTACCAGCTCTTAAAGATGGCGAGTTATTAATCACTGAAGGTGCAGCTATAGTGCTTTATCTTTTAGAAAGACATCAAAATAACATGTTAACAAATGAGCCAGAGCAAAGAGCAAAGTTTCAGCAATATCTAATGTTTAATTATGCTACGCTTCATCCAGCTTATTCTAAATTATTTGCGGCCAAAAGAAATTTAGCAGAAGGTCCAGATAAAACAGAATTTTTAGATTTTTTAGCAGCAAGCCTTTCTAAATATTGGCAGATTATAGATAATATTTTGGCGAGCCAAGAATATGTAGCAACTGTTGAGCCTAGTGTCATTGAGTATCTTTTAGCAGTTTATACTAGCTGGAATAAGAACTTTACTGATTTAAATATTGAGCTTGGTGTTAACGTAACGCGTTTAGTTGAACAAGTTATTGAATTGCCCGAATTCAAGCAAGCTTATCACAAAGAAGGTATTAAGTTTAACAAAACATTCTAAAGATTTTGTGCATATTAAACTGTTATAGTTCACGTTATATAGTTGTATAGCGTGAATTTGTATAAGAATTTGCATGTTATTCACGTTATATAGCTGTATAACGTGAATAAAATATTTTTAAAAAAATAGACTAATATTATTATGACTCTTACATATTCGGCAATGTTAGAACTTGGTACTGAGTTACCAAGCTTTAAACTTTTTAATACAATTACTGATCAAGAATTTGATTCAAACTCTCTGTCGAGTGAGAAGGGTAAGGTGATTATGTTTATTTGTAACCATTGTCCTTTTGTCATTCATTATCATGAGCAGCTGGTTAAGCTTTATCAAGATTATGCTGACAAGCTAGAATTTGTCGCAATTAGTTCAAATGATGTGCTGGAATATCCGCAAGATGCGCCAGAAAAAATGACTGAATTATTTGCTAAATTAGGTTTAGATTTTCCTTATCTTTATGATGAGTCACAAGAAATTGCTAAAAAATATCATGCAGTTTGCACACCGGAATTTTATCTATTCTCAGCAGATAATAAATTAATCTATCGTGGGCGTTTTGATGATTCCTCACCTAATAATGGTAAGATAGCTACAGGTAGTGAGTTCCGCGCAGCCCTTGATGATTTTTTGAGTAATAAGCCTATTAGTGAGCAGCAATTGCCATCTATGGGCTGTAATATTAAGTGGAAATAATATTATCAAATCATTTGCTTTTTTGTCTTGAAAGCGTGAAACAGCATAGGTATGTTAGTTACAATTTCTTTGTAGTTCTTTTTAATCCTGATTTGCGGCTGCCATGTTTTTGCACAATTTTACTTGCTTGATTCCGATGTTCTGGATTTTTACGTAAATTATATAACTTATTCGCAGCAGTTTTGCGTGCAATTTTTTCATCCACAATAGGTTCTGGATAATTACCTATATAAAGCGGTTCATTGTGAGGAATAGCTAAATTTTTATTAGAAATATGCTCTAATTCCGGAAGATATTTGCGAATAAAAATTCCTTCTGGGTCTTGATCAGCAACTTGTTTAGTAGGGCTATAAATTCTAATAGCATTGATTCCTGTAGTACCAGATTGCATTTGTAATTGGCTGTAATGAATACCTGGCTCGTAATCGATAAATTGTCGTGCTAAATATTTGCCAGTAACACGCCAATCCAACCAAAGATGATTACTAGCAAAGCTAACTAACATAGCACGCATCCGAAAATTAAGCCAACCAGTAGTAATTAGCGCACGCATTGCTGCATCAATCATAGGAAAGCCTGTATTACCTGTCTGCCAAGCTTCAAGATATTCTTGATTGGTGTGACGATCCAAATTATCGTAGGTGCTGTGTAGATTTTGCGTTTCAATATTAGGTTGATCTTCAAGCTTTTGGATAAAATGACAATGCCAACGCAAACGCCCTAAAAACGAGCGCAATGCTCCAGGCCACTTTCCTCTTTGTGAGCTAGCTAGATTTTTTAATTCTTTTTGACGTTTTGTAGCAATTTGAAAAGCTTCTTTCATGCTAATAACTCCAAAAGTTAAGTAGGGGGAAAGACGCGAACAAGAATCATAAGCAGTAACAGGTGAAGACATTTCTTTGCTATAATTTTCACCTCTTTCATATAAAAAACTATTAAGTAAGTTTAGTGCATTTTTTCTGCCACCAATTTGCGCCTCTTTAATAGCGTCATTTTTAAGATTTAATTGTTCTGGAGTAAGAAGTTGAGCTTTAGTTACTTGGAGTGTTTTAAGATCTTGTGGTATTGCTAAAATTTCAGCAGACATTTGTTTATACCATAAAGCCGACCAGCCATCACGATCTTTTAATCTTCTAACTACACCAAATTGGCTAGGTTCGTGCCAAGAAATATGCTCTTGTTTAGTCCAATCTTTAACTTTGAGATCACGTTTATAACTCCATAAATTTCCAGTTTCTTGATGAGAAAAAATTTGCTTTATGGTGAAGTTTTGCTGTAATTTTTTTAGCGTTTCTAAAATGTCGCCATGAAAAATATTTAGGTGGTAATGATATTTTTGGCACTCACTTTGTAATTCTGCTAGAGATTCATTTAAAAAGTTAAATTGCCGAAAACTAGCATCTTCTTGTTGCCATAATTCTGGTTCATAAACATAAAGTAAAATGATAGGTAATCTTTCCTGTGCAGCAAGCTGTAAGGCAGTATGATCTGAGAGCCGTAAATCTTTTTTAAACCAAACTATATTTACTTTCATTGCTTATAAGATTTATTTAATATGAATTATCAGATTTTCGTCCTAATAATGTAATAATGCAAATTAAAGAAGGTTTAGATTACTACCCAGAATTATTAGCAACAGAGCAGCTTGCTGCTATAGAAAAAGATATTAAATTAGCGCTTAAGCAAGCTCCTCTTTTTACCCCAACTATGCCTAAAACCGGAAAAGAGTTTTCAGTGCTTATGAGCAATATAGGTAAATTAGGCTGGGTGTCTGATCAGCAGAATGGTTATCGTTATCAAGAGTTTCATCCGATAACTAAAAAGCCTTGGCCAGAAATTAGTAAAAATATTTTGCAAATTTGGCATGAGGTTACTGGCCTAGCTGATGAACCAGATTGTTGCTTGATAAATATTTATCAACAAAATGCCAAAATGGGCTTGCATGTAGATAATGATGAGCAAGATTTTTCTTATCCAGTTTTATCAATCTCATTAGGCAATACCGGCTTATTCCGTTTTGGTGGTTTAAAGCGCGATGATCCAACAAAATCAATAAAATTAGCACATGGTGATGTGCTAAAATTAGCTGGTAAGTCTCGTTTAATTTATCATGGTATAGACCGCATCTATCCAAGCCAGAATTTCCAGCAAAGAATAAATCTCACTATGCGTAAGGTATAATATTCTTCTTATCTTTATTTATAGTTTTTTAAGTTTCTGCAGAGCACATTTTTTGGAACAATATTTAACAGTCTTCCAGTTCTTTTCCCATTTTTTGCGCCATTTAAAAGGTCTTTTACAAATAGGACAGATTTTTTCAGGTAAGTTTAGTTTGTTGTGCATATTTGTGAATTATAATTATGACCCCAGATTTTACAATCATCCAGATTTATGCTATAATGAGTTACCTTATAACTTATTATAATTTGAATCTGGTGGGAAAAAGTCAAATTTTTAGCACATTATTGCAATCGTCAAAGGAACTGCGTAGCGCAAGCTCAGCTATTGTGACAAGGTCTTTTGGAGATGTAACTACAGCACATAGTAATGTTGGAAGGCAGCATAAGCTTACATATTTGCCACCTAACATTTCTGGTAAAGCTACCTCAGCATATATGCCGCATGGTTCAATAGCCCAGCCTCGGCTTCAAGATCCGGTACAGCAAATCTTAAGTAAATATTCAACAGCAACGGAACAGTCTCAGCAAAAAAATTATGTAATTTTTGTTCGTCATGGTGAAAGTGAGTGGAATCAGACCAAACAATATGCAGGACAATATGATACACCATTAGCAGCAGAAGGGCAGGAGGATGCTAAAAGTGCTGCGTATAGGCTAAGTGTATTTTTTGCAAATATGGATATAAACACAAAGGAAGTAAAATTTTATTCATCAGATCTTTCTCGGGCTAGCACTACAGCACAGATTATTATGTCAGGTTTAAATCTTGATCCCAATAATTTGGTAAAGTTAGAATCATTAAGAGAAAAATCTGTAGGTGCTTTTACTGGTTTTAAAAAAGATAAAGGGATGCGTGATATTGTTGATAGTAAAGATATAAAAGTAGCACCACCTCATATGGATGAAACACATCCTTTATTTAATGCTGTATTGCCCTCTGCACGTTTTGGTGAATCCCATTATGATGTAGTTGAGCGTATGAATGATTTTATCGCAGGCGAGATGAAACCTAATTTATTAGTAGGAAAAACTACGGTGATTTCTGGTCATAGTAATTCTGGTTCAGCATTTTTTGATGCTATAGCTGGTGGTAATAATAGAAAAGTCCCATTCAAGAACGGTGTACCTCTAGTATGTGAATTTGTAGAATTAAATGGCAAACAAGTTATCAATGATGTTTTTTACATTGATGCTAAGGGGCGCAGCAAAGAACATGTATGGTTTGATATTAACAAGGTTGATCCAGAAAAATTTCATCCAGATTTTTTCTCTAAAAAGCAAGAAAAGTCAGCCTCCCTCTCTATCTAAAGAAATATTTTTATTTGCTTAAGTCACTAGAGTTTAGCTCTGATTTGCTTGCGCTTTATAAATGACGGATAGGTCATTTATAAATGCTCCTGATACGCAAATGCACAGCCAAACTCTAGTGACTTTTAAAATCTTAAGAATTCGCAGATGTGTTTAGAGCGAGATTCCACAGAATTTTATCAACATGGATTTGATAAAATTCGAGGACTGCCCGAGCGATTAAATATATCTGCGAATTCTTAAGGTCTTAACTCCACAAAGCTTCAAGATTGTAAAAATCGCGCATTTCAGGAATAAAAATATGCACCACAATCTGACCAGCATCAATTAATACCCATTTACCTTCATTAATGCCTTCAGTTTGATAAGAAATTTCTTCGTTACATTCATGCTTTAAAAATTTTACTAATTTTTCAGCAATAGCAGCTACATGACGATCAGAAGTGCCAGAGGTAACAATCATAAAATCACAAGCATCACTTTTATCTTTTAAAGCAATAGTAACAACATCTTGTGCTTTGCTATCCTCAAGATTATTGATGATAGATTTTTTAAATTTATTTAAAGAGATTTTATTCATAAAATTATTTAGCAGAATTGCCTTTTGCAACATTAAGGCTAGAAGTTTTACTGCTTTTGCTATTTAGCTCATTTTGTCTAATTTTTTTACCAGCAATAATATCTTGTACTTCTTGACCAGTAAGTGTTTCATATTCAATTAGGGCCTCAGCTAGAGCATGTAATTTTTTGATTTTTTTCTTAATTAGATCTGTAGCAGTTTTATGACCTAATTCTACAATTTGCTTAACTTCATTATCAATTAAATTAGCTTTATCATTAGAGATAAAATCATCATTAGAAATTTCATGCATTACCGGGCCAATAGCTTCGCTCATACCCCAGCGTAACACCATCATTTTAGCAATTTTAGTTGCTTGTTCAATATCACTAGAAGCACCAGAAGTGACTTTATCTTCACCAAAAATTAATTCTTCTGCAACTCTGCCACCCATCGCTACAGCAATATCAGCATGTAATTTTTCGCGGGTTACAGATAAACGATCATCTTCAGGCAAACGCATTACCATACCGAGTGCACCGCCGCGTGGCATAATAGTTGCTTTATGAATTGGATCAGATGCGTCAGAGAAAACGGTCACAATAGCATGACCTGCTTCATGATAGGCAGTAAGTTTTTTCTCTTCTGGTTTCATTACCATAGATTTGCGCTCAGCGCCCATTAAGACACGATCTTTAGCATATTCAAAATCCTTCATAGTAACCATTTTTTTATTACTACGTGCCGCATGTAACGCTGCTTCATTTACTAGATTTTGTAATTCTGCGCCGGCAAAACCTGGAGTACCACGTGCTAACACGTTAAAATCAACATCTGGAGCAATTTGTACTTTTTTGGCATGTACGCCCAAGATTTTTTCACGACCTTTAACGTCAGGATTTGGTACGGTAATTTGACGATCAAAACGACCTGGTCTAAGTAGAGCTTTATCCAAGACATCAGCACGGTTAGTTGCAGCAATAACGATGATATCCTGATTTTCTTCAAAACCATCCATCTCAACAAGAAGTTGGTTTAGAGTTTGCTCTCTTTCATCATTACCGCCACCAATACCAGCACCACGATGACGACCAACCGCATCAATCTCATCAATAAAAATGATACAAGGAGAATTTTTCTTAGCTTGTTCAAAAAGATCTCTAACACGGCTAGCACCAACACCGACAAACATTTCAACAAAATCAGAGCCAGAAATGCTAAAGAAAGGAACTTTTGCTTCACCAGCAATAGCTTTAGCTAGTAATGTTTTACCTGTACCAGGATTACCAACTAGCAAACAACCTTTTGGGATCTTACCTCCTAATCTTTTAAATTTTTGGGGATCTTTAAGAAAATCGACCAGCTCCATTAATTCGTCACGTGCTTCATCGATACCAGCGACATCTTTAAAAGTGATTTTAGTATCTTTACTCATAAACATTTTAGCGCGTGAGCGACCAAAACTTAGCGGGTTATTACCACCTTTGCCCATCTTACGTGCAAAATATACCCAAACACCAATGATTAAAATAAAAGGTAACCAAGAAATTAAAGCAGCAATTAAGGTAGTTTTCATATTATCACTACCAGCCACTTTGATAGTTACGCCAGATTCATCAAGTTTTTCTACTAAGTCAGGATAGTAAGGTGCTACTGTTTTAAAATTAGCGCCATTTTTATAAGAGCCGTTAATTGTATCGCCTTGTATCTCGACAGAGCGGATATTACCAGATTTTACACTAGCTAGGAAATCAGAGAAGTTAATCTCTTGTCCATTATTTTGTTCTGCAGAATTACCAAAAGCAAGGGAGAGCAGGGCAATAATCAATACCCAGATTAAGAAATTTTTTATGTTTTTATTCATGTAAGGTCCTAAAGAATACCACTATAATATAGTATTTGTTTTAATGAAAACAAGAGGTGAGGGAGCATTTTATCAGATTGACTTGAGTATTTTGCGCTGTCCGTTTTGTGAATAACAAGATGGTTATTCACAAATACTCCTGAT
This sequence comes from uncultured Rickettsiales bacterium, assembly GCA_963991775.1. Classification (GTDB taxonomy): domain Bacteria; phylum Pseudomonadota; class Alphaproteobacteria; order Rickettsiales; family JABIRX01; genus CAXDRM01. Next base: position 9,741 of record CAXDRM010000032.1, read on the forward strand.
GCGCGCAGAAACACTCAAGTCAATCTGATAAAATTTAGGAAATAATCATCTCAAAAGAGTAAGGTTTCTGTGTAGATATATTATGCTAGTTTGCTCTTTTGAGATGCGTTTTTAGTATTTGCGTTGCGGCTAATGCCCTGCATATATAATAGTGAAGTAAAATCACTATGCTCGATTTGTTGTGCGATTTGTGCTTTAACAACGGGCTTAGCTTTGTAAGCCACAGCAAGACCAGCAGCATGCAGCATGGGTAAATCATTAGCGCCATCACCTACGGCCATGATATCATTTTTAGCTATTTGATGTTTTTCAGCTAAAGTTTTTAAAGTTGCTAATTTACTTTCACTAGAAAAAATTGGTTCAGCTACTGTACCATCTAAAACATCACCAGCAAAATTTAACTGATTAGAAAAATCTGCAAAGAAATTTAGCTCTTGTCCTATTTTATTAGTAAAAAAAGTGAAGCCACCCGAAGTAATCACCAATTTAGTACCTAACTTATTTAAAGTAGCGGCCATAATTTTAACGCCTGGATTAATCTTGATGGTATTTTGATAAATTTCGGCAAGTTGGGTTTTGCTGATACCTTTTAAGCAAGAAACTCTTTTTTTTAGTGATTCGCTAAAATCTAATTTACCTTGCATTGCCGCTTCAGTAACTTGTGCTACTTGATCGTAACGACCAGCTGCGCGTGCAATTTCATCAATACATTCATTAGCTATTAAAGTAGCATCCATATCAAACACTATCAGTTTTTTTAAGCCAAAAAGCTCGGCAGGAATCTGAAAAAAATCCAGAGTTTTATCAGCAAAGGCTGCTTTAAGATCAGACAAAATATCTTGCTCTACATTAAATTGTAGCGCTTCATTTATTGCTAAGATTTTTTGGTTAGTAAGTGTTACAGCTAAATTTTCTCTGCAAAATTTGCTGATTTTTTCTACTAAATTCTGCTCAAGTTTTTTGCTGCCAGTTGGAGCAACAATGATCAGGAAATATTTCATTTAAATTTAAAATAACTTTGTTACTTTTAAGGCCTATTTAAATACACAATCTAAGAGGAAAAATGAAGTTTTTTGTTGATACGGCAAATATTGCAGAGATTAGAGATTTACATGCAGCAGGTTTAATTGATGGTGTTACAACTAACCCATCTTTAGTTGCAAAAGAGGATAAAGATTTTAAAGAGATTCTAAAAGAAATCTGTGCGGAAGTAGATTTTTCAGTTAGTGCTGAAGTAACTGCGCTTGATACTGAAAATATGATTAAAGAAGGTTTAGAACTTAGAAAAGTTGCAGATAATATAGCGGTTAAATTACCACTTACTTGGGATGGTTTAAAAGCCTGCAAGGCACTTTCTAGCGATGGTATCGAAGTTAATGTCACTTTATGTTTTTCAGCTGCACAAGCCTTGCTTGCTGCTAAATGTGGTGCCACTTATATCTCTCCTTTTATTGGGCGCCATGATGATATAGGGCATGATGGTTTAAATTTAATCGCAGAAATTAAAGCGATCTATGATAATTATCCAGATTTACATACGCAAATTTTATGTGCCTCAATTAGACATCCAATTCATTTATTAGAATGTGCTAAGATTGGTGCAGATATTGCAACTATTCCTGCTAAAGTGATTAAGCAATTAGTGAAACATCCTTTAACTGATAAAGGTTTGGAAGGCTTTTTAGCTGATTGGGAAAAAACCGGACAAAAAATCTTGTAAGAGCTGTAACAGAATTTGCATAAAATCTTTAAGCAAAAAATAACGCAAATTATTGCTAGCTGGTCAGATTATCTTAGTGCAATAAAAAGATATTCTAACCATACGGTACAGGCATATCAGCGTGATCTTGAGCAATTTTTAGAATTTTATGCTAAATATGAAGGGCGTCAGCTAGTAGCTCATGATATGGTGCAGCTTAATTATGCTACGGTTCGAGCTTTTTTAGCAGAATTAGATAATCAGGGTTTAGCTGCTACTTCGCGTTCACGTAAATTATCTGCACTTAAAAATTTTTTAGAATATCTAGAAAATGAAACAGCAACTGCCATAGCGGTAGCTAAATTAATTAAACATCCTAAATTGCCGAAAGCTTTACCTAAGGCAATCAATATTGCAGAGACTTTTAAGTTGCTTGATAATTTTGCCGAGCAGGCCAAAAATTGGGAGGAGTGGCGCGATTATACGATTATTTTATTAATCTATGCGACGGGTTTACGCATTAGTGAGGTATTAAGTTTAAGTAGATCTAGCTTAGCTGAACATCATTTGCGTGTTGTAGGAAAAGGTAATAAAGAGCGTGATGTGCCTTTATTGCCAAAGATTAGCCAAGCACTTAAGCGTTATTTAAAAGAGCAGCCTTATAGTTTAGCGTTAGAGCAGCCCTTTTTTTTAAGTAAGACAGGTAAGCAATTAACCGCACGTGTGGTACAGAAAAAACTGGAAAATATGCGCAAGCAGTTGCTGTTGCCGGATTATTTAACGCCGCATGCTTTGCGACATAGTTTTGCTACACATTTATTGGGTTCGGGTGCAAATTTACGTGAGATTCAAGAATTGCTTGGTCATGAAAATTTAGCCACTACTGAGCGTTACACTAAGGTTACCAAATCCGAGTTAATTGCCAAATATCGTACTCATCATCCGCGTGGGTGATGATAGATAAGAAATACCATAACTTTATTAATATGTAATTTTTTTATGAACAATTTCTTTATTCAAAAAATTTTGTTCTGTAATTACACTCCTACCAGTTTTATTTTCTAATTCCGTTCTGGCATTTTTGGCAATGTTGCCTCCTGCTTTTGCAGGCGCTTTATTTTCTTTAAAGCCTTGTGCCTCAATATTTTCTGCTATTTGTCTGGTGGAAAGCTCAGCAAGTGCAGTAAAAATAAGTTCTGCTTCACTCATATGATCTCTTAGGTTTTGAGTATCTAAATTTTTTAGATTCTTATGTTCGCTTATGCTTAGATCTGACCACTCTTCGTGAATTATATTGGTTAGAGTGGCATATTCTTGTCCTTCTTTGACTCCAGATTTTTTCCAATAATCTGTTAGTTTATGCCTAGTTTCTTGGTCCATCATTCTTTGTTGAATCCACTTTTGACTTCGACCATGTTTTTGCCAATTTTGTCTTGCGCGGTTTATGGACTGTTCAGGGTCAGCTATTTCCGCAATTCTTTCATTTCCTACTTTGGCAAGCCATAATTTTATAGGTTCGGCTTTTTTGCTAGGAATAGATTGTATTAAGCGTAAGATATTTTCCAGATCTGTTACGTCAGTTAAACGCATTTTTTCATCTTGTGCTTTCATTTTCAACTGGTCACAATTTGTGACCAGTTGACTTCCTTCTGTTTTTAACCTTTGTTTCAAAGTTGTCCAATAGCTCTTTGCTTTCTTGTAATCACTTTGTTCGGTAAGTGCAGCAATAATATCAATGACAGAAAAAAACCATTTTTGTTTTGCTGTATCGAAATGTCTTCTGATTGTAAATTTTTGACCCGTAACATGATTAAACCCACATAGCGTGCTTAGATTTTTCTTGAGCTCAACTGCAAAAATGCGCAGTTTAGAAATACTCATACTACCGGACAAAAATACTTAATAATATTATTTTTCTTCTCAAAATTGCACCCAACCGGTTGGTGAGCCTGTGTAGCGTAAACATACATAGGTAACAGGTGTTGCCAGACATAGGTAACAGTTT
>CAXDRM010000033.1:0-13031 GCA_963991775.1 uncultured Rickettsiales bacterium
GTTTTCTAAGAACGACTTGGAGCTGTGCTCCAATAAAGTGATTAGTAAAAACTGAGCTGAGTATTGTTCAAAAAACGCCGCAGGCTTGTACCGAAGGGCCGCTTGAGTCTAAGAAGTTATTTATTAAATCAACCTTGCACTTCGGTCCGTTCGACAAGCTCAGGAGAACCAAGCTCAGTGACAGGTTGGTCAACAGGCTTAGTAGAGCTCGCCAAAAATGCAAGCACAATATGATGATTTGGTAAGCCTCATATTTAAGAAGGAGGGACTTGGTATTAGATAATATTGTCAGTACCAAGCGATAAGGCAGCAGAGCCAGTGTAAGAAATCTCCAAGACCCCAAAAGGTTCTAATAATTCGATAAAGCTATTGATACGTTTTGGGTTATCAGCTGCTTGTAAAAGAAAATAATTTTTTTCTTTATCAACTAATTTAGCATCATGGATATTACCAATACGTACTACCTCGTCGCGGGTTTCAGGAGTAATCACTACTTTAACCAAAACTAAAGTACGCTCAGCATGTGGACAAGAGCTGGATAAATCAACAGCTTTATGTACTGGTACTAAACGCTCTAATAATTTAATAATTAGATCAATAGTTTCTTGGCTACCATAAGTAGTAATGGTAATACGTGAAATGTTTTTTGTTCTATCTACTACTGCAACTGATAAAGTTTCGATATTATAGCCGCGCCCAGAGAATAAACCAACTACACGCGCTAAAGCTCCAAATTCATTATCAACAGTTATGGCAATAACATGTTTATCTTCAATTTTTAATTCGCTCATAATTGATTTTTATCAAGTTCAACATTTACTTTTTTATCTGGTCCTAGCTCAATCTCATAATGAGCAGCACCAGCCGGGATCATCGGATATACATTTTCTTTAGGATCAACCACACAATCAAATAAGACTGGACCTTTATGGTCGAGCATCTCTTTGATTTTTTTATCGAGATCGGCTTTTTTAGTAACGCGCAGACCTTTAATACCAAAGCTTTCTGCTAAAGCTACAAAATCAGGTAAGGCATCCATATAGCTTTCACTATGCCGATCACCAAAGAATAATTCCTGCCATTGTCTAACCATGCCCATATAATGATTATTTAAAATCATAATCTTCACCGGCAGGCGATATTGTTTAATAGTTGCTAATTCTTGCAAATTCATCATGAAAGAGGCTTCACCAGAAATACAGCAAACTAATTTTTTAGGATTAGCAATTTGGGCGCCAAGCGCAGCAGGTACACCATAGCCCATAGTACCCGCACCACCAGAAGTTAACCATTCATTAGGTGAATCAAATTGAAAATGTTGCGCTGCCCACATTTGATGCTGACCTACATCAGTAGTAACTACAGGTTTTTGTTTTTTACTTGCTTCATAAAGTGCTTGAACCGCAGCTTGTGGCTTAATTAATTTGCTATCATCTTTAAAATTAAGTGATTTTTCTTTACGCCACTGTGCAATTCTTTTCCACCAATCTTCAATTTGTGGTGCTAAAGTTTGTTTAGCATCTTGCGGAATGAGCTTAAGCATTTCATTAAGTGCCTCAAGCGCATCACCTTGTACTGCTACATCAACTTTAATATTTTTATTAATTGAAGAAATATCTACATCAATATGAATCTTTTTAGAATCTACTGAGAATTTATCAGTTCTACCAGTAACACGATCATCAAAACGTGCGCCAATATTGATCATTACGTCACATTTTGCCATAGACATATTAGCTTCTAAAGTACCATGCATGCCAAGCATACCTAGAAATTGCTTATCAGTAGTAGGATATGCACCAAGACCTAACAAGGTAGAGGTAATAGGAAAGCCAGTACGACGTACTAATTCAGTAAGTTTTTGAGATGCTTCATTACCTGCATTAATCACACCACCGCCAGTATAAAAAACCGGACGCTCAGCTTGCATGATTAATTCTACAGCTTCTTTAATTTTACTTTTTTTAGGAGCAGGAGGTAATTTATAAGATTTACGTGTAACTTTTTTAAGCCCTTTATATTTTACTTCAGTGTTAGAAATATCTTTAGGAATATCAATTAGTACCGGACCTGGTCTACCAGTGGTTGCAATCATTACTGCTTCATGCACAGTTTGCTCAATTTCTTCAGCATCTTGAATTAAATAATTATGCTTAGTACAAGATCTAGTAAGTCCTACTGTATCAGCTTCTTGGAATGCATCGGTACCAATTAAACTACTTGGTACTTGACCAGTAATACAAATTAGTGGGATAGAATCCATTAAAGCGTCGGTTAAACCAGTAATAGTATTAGTAGCACCTGGGCCGGAAGTCACTAAGACAGCCCCGATTTTACCGGTAGATCTAGCATAGCCTTCTGCAGCATGGGTAGCACCTTGCTCATGACGTACTAGAATATGTCTAATTTTGTCTTGTTTGAAAAGCTCATCATAAATAGGCAATACTGCACCACCTGGATAACCAAAAATAGTATCTACACCACAATCAGCTAGAGCTTTAATTAAAATATTTGCACCAATTAATTTCTCAGTCACTTAAATATCAAGTTAGAATTACATGTAAACCCTTACTGTATAACGATTTGGAGAATTTAGCAAGTATCACAAACTTGTAGTGCTAATTGTGTATGTGCGTAACAAAGATATTTAAATTTTAATTTACGTTTCTGGGTAAATTCAAAGAAGGCTTTAGCTTCGTGATTTTGCCAATTAGGGTAATTAAAAAATTCATCAAAAATTAAAATTGTACCAGGCACAATTTGTTTAGCTAAATGAGTAAAAATATCTTTAGTAGATTGATATAAATCGCAATCAATATGAATTAAGGCAATATCTTCTGGATGCTCTTTAGTAAAATCAGGCAAGCTCTCACTAAATAGGCCTGTAACTAATTTAACATTCTTAGCAACTTTAGGTAATTTGCCTAAATTAGAAAGCTGGCCTTTTAAAGTTTTAGTTCCTGTCCAATCTTCAGGGATACCAGTAAAACTATCAAAGCCATAAATAGTACGTTTTTTAAGAGCAGGTTTTTGTGCTAACTCATTAATAGTTTGCCCAGATTTAACTCCAAATTCTAATACTAAACCCTCAGGCTTAATATGTTTTAAAGCATAGTTAAAGATCTCGCTGCGCTTGTTGCACACCACAGCATCAGGTAGATTCTCTGAGATAAAATCAAGAGTTTGCTGATAAGCACGTAATTTAAGACCAACATAAGGATGCAGAAAATCCGAGCGCATGCTCGTTAAATGTTTGAGCAGCAGATTTTCTAGATCGCTAAAATTTGTCATTTTTTAGGACAGCTGAAATGTAAGATTAAGTAGCCAAGTACTGCTGAGGCAAAAGAGCCAAATAAGATACCTACACGAGCATTATTGATTACTTCAGCATTGCCTGGGAAAGCTAAATTACCTACAAAAATACTCATAGTAAAACCAATACCAGTTAGTACACAAGTACCGTAAAGTGATTTCCAATTAGCTTTATGTGGCATAGCCGCAATACCAGTTTTAATCAAAATATATGCTAGACCAAATACACCTATTTGCTTACCAATAAATAAGCCAGAGGCGATACCTAAAGCAATTTTATCAGCTAAGAAACTATCTAAATTGATACCATCAAAATTAATACCAGCATTAGCAAAAGCAAAAATTGGTAAAATGAAATATGCTACCCAAGGATGTAAACCATGCTCAATTTCTTTAAGTGGTGATTTTTTGGCGTTTTTTGGATGTTTTAAAGGTATAGTTAAACCTAGTAACACACCAGCAATAGTAGCATGCACTCCAGATTCTAAAATAAATAACCACATTAATAGACCTAGTAAAATATAGGGTGATTTTCTAACGACACCATTACGATTTAAGGTCATCAAAACTACCATGATGATGGCGGCAAATAATAAATTAGCTAGTGACATATCATTGCTGTAAAATAGAGCGATAATGATAATTGCAGCTAAATCATCGATAATTGCTAAGGCAGTTAAAAAAGCTTTTAACGCTATTGGAACGCGTGAACCAAATAATGAAATAATACCTAAAGCAAAAGCAATATCAGTAGCGGCTGGAATAGCCCAACCTTGTACAGCAGAATCGCCACTTGCTAGAATATTATCATGATTAAATGCTACATAAAATAAAGCTGGTACTATTACACCACCTACTGCTGCAATAACTGGCAAGATTTGTTGTTCACGGGTAGAAAGTTGACCTTCAACAATTTCTCGTTTCATCTCTAAGCTGACCATAAAAAAGAAAATGGCCATTAATGCATCATTGATAAAATGCTCGACACTAAGCTTTAGACCAAAACTCCCAACTTTAACTGAAAGATAAGTTTCTAAAAAATGATGATAAATAACATGTAACTGTGAATTGGCAAAAATGATTGCTAATAAGGTCATGATGAGGAGTAATATTCCTCCTGAAGCTTGTGAATTGATAAATTTAATTAATGCTTCTTGAAAATATTTAACGACCATTTTTTACCATAAATAATTTAGTCAGCGATTATAGGCAAAATTTTGCTCCACTCAACGGATTTATGTGGATTTATACAGAAATTTTTAGTTTTAGTGAAAGATCAATAGCTTGCGCAGAATGGGTTAAGGCGCCCACAGAAATATAATCGACGGCTAAATGATTTAGAGCTGCAAGATTATCTAAAGTAATATTGCCTGACACTTCGATTTTACTGCGCTTTGCGATAATTTTTATGGCCTCTTCTAAAGTAGCAATATCCATATTATCCAGCATAATAATATCGGCAGGAAAATCTGCTGCTTCTTTAACTTGCTCTAAAGTTTCACATTCAATTTCAACAGTGAGCTGACTATTTTGTGTTTTTTCTAGGACTGCTTTAATACCACCAGCCGCGCTGATATGATTATCTTTAATTAAAATTTGATCATCTAAACGCATGCGATGATTTGTGCCTCCTCCAACTCTTACGGCATATTTGGCAGCATTACGATAAAGTGGTAAGGTTTTGCGTGTATCAAGAATCTCTGCCTGCTTAGCTAATTTAACAAATTTATTAGTTTTTGTGGCGATAGCAGAAAGATATTGCATAAAATTTAGTGCTACTCTTTCAGCTGCTAAAATTGCTCGTGCATTACCATAACCACTAATAATTTTGCTTTGCGCAGGAATATGCTCTCCTTCAACAAAATTCCAGTCTAACTCAATATCTGGATCGATGGTTCTGAAAGTTTGATTAAAAAATTCTGTACCGCAAAGAATTAATTCTTCCTTACTTATTACATAAAATTCGGCAGTTTGCTGTTCTGCAATAGTTAGATTGCTAGTTACATCACCTGAGGCAACATCTTCTTGTAGTGCGATATTAACTAATTGCTCAATTTCGTTTTTGTGCATTTTTGTGATTTATAATCAAATTTCTATGTTTCAAACGGGCCTTTCGGTAAAATTTTTGCCTAACGTCAAAAATCACTCAAGGACCTAAAATATAAGGTTCTCGAGTGATTTGGGGCTCTAGACACAAATCGTACCGAGAGATCCGCTCAGATTAAATCAATAAGTATGTTCTTCAGTTGGAAATTTTTCTTCCCTAACATCACGAGCATAATCTGCAAAAGCTGTTGAGATAGTCTCATTTAGCTGTGCATAATTTTTTACAAATTTTGGTTGTGCAGCTGACATACCTAATAGATCATCAGCCACCAGAATTTGTCCAGCGCATTCAGCACTGGCCCCAATACCAATTAAAGGTAATTTGGTTTTTTGTTTGATTTTTTTCACTGCAGCAGCTTTGACACCTTCTACTACTAACATAAAAGCACCAGCTGCTTCTAAAACCTTAGCTGCTTCAGCGAGTTTTTTGGTTGCATCACTAGTTTTGCCCTGAATTTTATAGCCACCCAATTGCTTAACATGTTGAGGTAATAAACCAATATGTCCAACTACTGGCACACCTCTTTCAGTTAGATAAGCTACTGTATCAGCTATTTCTGCACCACCTTCTAATTTTACTGCGTCACAGCCAGTTTTTTTGAGAATGCGCATAGCATTGCGGCAAGCTTGCTCAGCTCCAGTCTGATATGAGCCATAAGGCATATCAACAATAATAAAAGCTTTTTTAGTAGCATTTACCACAGCTTGACCATGATTAATCATTAAATTCACTGTTACTGGCAAGGTAGAATCCAGGCCATAAATTACCATACCCAAAGAATCTCCCACTAAAATAATATCACAATATTCTTCAGCAAGCTGTGCAATAGGTGCTGTGTAAGCTGCAACTGCTACGATTTTTTGCTTATTTGCAGCTTTTTCTTGGAGCTGATTACGATTAAGACGCGTCATAATTTTGCATTAAATATAACATTATGGCTTTTTGAGCATGTAGACGATTTTCTGCTTCTTGAAATACCACAGATTGTTGGCCATCAATAACTGAGCTACTGACTTCTTCGCCACGATGTGCAGGCAAGCAATGCATGAATAAGCAATCAGCCTTAGCAAGCTGCATAATTTCTTGATTTACTTGTAAGAAAGCAAAATCTTTAAGACGTTGCTTAGCATTAGCATCGCCCATTGATACCCAAGTATCAGTAGTAATTAAATCTGCATCTTGGGCTGCTTCAGCTAAATCATAGAATAGCTCAACATTATGGCTATCTAATGCGTTAGCAAGTAATTTAGCATCAGGTAGATAGCTTTCATGTACAGCTAATTTTAATTTAAAATCAAAGATTCTTGCGGCATTTAACCAAGAATTACACATATTATTTCCATCGCCAGCATAGCAAATAGTTTTGCCGCTTAAGTCGCCGCGTAACTCAATAAAAGTAAGCAAATCAGCCATAAGCTGACAAGGATGATTATAATCTGTTAGACCATTAATTACTGGTACAGTGGCATGTTGAGCAAACTCGACCAATTCACTATGTTGATCAGCACGAATCATAATTAAATCAACATAGCGTGATAATACTTTAGCAGTATCAGCAATAGTCTCACCCCGCCCTAATTGCATTTGTTCAGCATGCATTACGACAGCGCTACCACCTAATTGATTAATACCTACCTCAAAAGATACTCTAGTTCTGGTAGAATTTTTAGCAAAGATCATGGCTAGCTGTTTGCCTGGCAGTAAATCAGGTTGTACGGGCTTAGCTTTTAATTTTTGCGCTAATTGCAAAATTTCTGTTAATTCAGTGGTGGAGAAATCGCTTAATGCGATAAAATCTTTTTTAGTCATTGCTAAAATTTTCTAAGGTATTTTTAATAATATTAAGACCTAATTGTAGATCTTTCTTTTTAATATTAAGAGGTGGAATTATTCTAATGACATTATTGCTAGCGGGTACAGTAAGCAATTTTGCTGCGCGTAATTCAGCTGCAAATCTGGTGTAATCACCATTAATTTCTAGACCTAACATTAGGCCCTCACCACGAACATCTTTGATTAACTCAGGAAATTTAACCTGAAATTTAATCAATTCAGATTTTATAAATTTACCATTTTCTTGGACGCGATGCAGAAAATTAGGTTTTAATATTTCATCAATAACTGCATTACCTACAGACATTGCTAAAGGGCTACCACCATAAGTGCCACCATGACTACCAGGTGTCATTGCTTTACCATATTCTTTTTTTACTAAACAAGCGCCTAAAGGAAAACCACCGCCAATACCTTTAGCTACACAAATAATATCAGGTTTAATACCAGACCATTGATAATGAAATAATTTACCCGTACGACCCATGCCACATTGTACTTCATCAACTAAAAGAAGGATTTTTTCTGCCTGGCAAAATTCATATAATTCTTTAAGAAATTTTTTGCTAAAAACATTAACACCGCCTTCACCTTGAATTGGCTCTAAGGCGATAGCTGCAACATCTGCTTTAACATATTTTTTTAACTCAGGAAATTTTGCATGTTTTAATGGCACATTAACAAAGCCTGATACTAAAGGTGCATAACCTTCTTGATATTTTTTACTACCACCTGCCGAAATTGCAGTCATGGTGCGGCCATGAAATGCATGTTCAAAAGTAATAATTTTATGACGTTTTGGATTATTGCTAGCAGCAGCATTTTTACGAATAATTTTTACAGCAGTTTCAATAGTTTCTGCTCCTGAATTGCAAAAGAATACTTGGTCACAGCTAGAATTAGCAACTAATTTTTGTGCGAGATTTTCTTGGCCAGCAATATGGTAAAGATTAGAAACATGCCAAGGTTTTTTAGCTGCTTTAGTAATAGCTGAGCTTAAACGAGGATGTGCGTAACCAAGGGCATTTACTGCAATTCCTGCAGCAAAATCTAGGTATTTTTTACCATCTTTGCTTTTAAGATAGCTACCTTTCCCGGAGGTGAATTCGAGATTACACCGCTTATAGACATCAAGTAGAGGGCTGAGCATGCGCAACTAGAAAGGGATATCATCCTCAAAATCTTCAGCTACATTACTAGCTGGTGCAGCAGCAGCTGGTGCCTGAGCTGGTTGAGCAGGGCGATTATTTGTGGCACCCATCGGGTTACCACCAGAAAAATTATTATCACCAAAATTACCTGCGCCACCGGCAGAGCCAGCACTATCTAACATAGTAAAGCCACCATTATAGCCTTGAATGACAATTTCAGTAGTATAGCGATCTTGACCATTATTATCGGTCCATTTTCTGGTTTGCAGACTACCTTCTAAAAAGATTTTTGAACCTTTTTTAAGATATTGTTTAGCAATGCCTACTAATGATGGTTGAAAAATAACCACACGATGCCATTCGGTTTTATCTCTTCTTTCGCCAGTATTTTTATCTTTCCATGATTCAGAAGTAGCAAGAGAAAGATTGGCAATTTCACGACCATCTTGAGTAGTTCTAACATCTGGGTCTGCTCCTAAATTACCTACCAAAATTACTTTATTAATTGATCCTGCCATAGTTTTTTACATATTTGATTGAATTAGAGTAACTATTAATTTGCCAGTTACGAATTCTGTGTTAATAATTGTGGCCTAGCTTAATAAATTCTTAATTTAAACACAAGCAAAAGCATACAAGATGGATACCAAATTTATTACCGTTACCAAGGCCAAAGAACATAATTTAAAAGATGTTAGCGTTAAGATCCCTAAAAATAAATTTGTGGTGATTACCGGCCCATCTGGTTCAGGTAAGTCATCGCTGGCTTTTGATACAGTTTATGCTGAAGGGCAAAGACGTTATGTAGAAAGTCTTTCTGCTTATGCTAGGCAATTTTTAAATCTACAAAATAAACCAGATGTTGAATTAATCGAAGGATTGTCACCTGCTATTGCGATTGATCAAAAAACTACGTCACGTAACCCTCGTTCGACAGTTAGTACAGTTACTGAGATTTATGATTATATGCGTCTATTATTCGCTAGAGTTGGTACACCATATTCACCAACTACTGGTAAACCGATAGAAAGCCAATCAGTTTCAGATATGGTTGAGCGTATTGGTAAAGTACCTCAAGAAAGTAAATTATATTTATTATCACCCATTGTTAGAGGTCATAAGGGTGAGCATCGCAAAGAATTAGCGCAAATCAAGAAGCAAGGTTTTCAACGTTTAAAGATTGATGGTGAGATTTATGAAATTGATGAATTACCAACCTTAGATAAAAATAAAAAACATACTATAGAAGTAATTGTTGATCGTTTGGTGCTAAATGATGAGTTGGGTAATCGTTTAGCAGATTCAGCTGAAACAGCGTTAAGATTATCAGATGGTTTGCTTAGTATAGAAATTGTCAGCCTGCCAGAAGGCTATAAGGATGACGAATATCAAGAAGGGCAAATTATCACTTTTTCAGAAAAATTCTCATGTCCTGATTCAGGTTTTACTATTGATGAAATTGAGCCGCGTCTTTTCTCATTTAATAGTCCTTACGGTGCTTGTCCAGAATGTAACGGTCTAGGTACTGAATATTATTTTGATCCAAATTTAGTAATTGCTAATGAGGAATTAAGCATTAATGAAGGTGCGATCACCCCGTGGAAAAATCTTAATAGTAAATATTTTACCCAAACCTTATATAGTCTAGCAAAGCATTATGATTATGATGCTGATGCGCCATTTAGAAAATTACCTGAAAAAATTAAACAAGCGATTCTTTATGGTTCAGGTGAAGAAGAAATCGATTTTGAATATCATGATGGTTATAAAAATCAGATTATCAAAAAGCCTTTTGAAGGAGTAATTCCTTATTTAGAGCGTAAAGTTAATGAAGCGGATAATGAGTGGATTTTGGAAGAATGTGAAAAATACCAAAATCTGACTAAATGTCGTGCTTGTTCGGGACATCGTCTAAAACAAGAAGCTTTATGTGTAAAAATTGATGGTAAAAATATTGGTGAGATTACTGCTCTTACTATTGATGAAGCTGTGGAGTGGTTTGGTGCTTTGCCTGAAAAATTATCTGAACAAAATAAACAAATTTCTGAGCGTGTTTTAAAAGAAATTAGACGTAGATTAGGCTTCTTAAAAAATGTTGGTTTAGAATATTTAACCTTAAATCGTCATTCAGGAACTTTATCAGGTGGTGAAAGTCAAAGAATTAGACTTGCTTCACAAATTGGTTCTGGTCTTAGTGGTGTGATGTATATTTTAGATGAGCCTTCAATTGGTCTGCATCAATCTGATAATAGTCGTTTGATTGACACACTTAAAGATCTACGTGATTTGGGCAATACAGTAATTGTAGTTGAGCATGATGAAGAAACTATGGAAGCTGCTGATCATGTGATTGATATTGGTCCTGGTGCTGGTGTTTATGGTGGTGAGGTGATTGCTGAAGGTACGCCAGAAGATATTAAAAATAATGATAATTCAGTTACAGGACGCTTTTTAGTAGGCAAAGATTTTATCGAAATTCCGGCAGAACGTCGCGAACCTAAAGAAAATCGAGCAATCACTATCTTAAATGCGCATAGTAATAATTTAAAAAATATTACTTGTTCAATTCCGATTGGCTTATTCTCATGTATTACTGGTGTATCAGGTGGTGGTAAATCTACTTTGATTATTCATACTCTTTATAAGGCGCTGGCTAAAAAACTAAATGGTGCTAAAGCGAAAGCAGGTTTGCATGATGATATTAAAGGCACGCAATATATTGATAAAATCATCGAAATTGATCAATCGCCAATTGGTAGAACGCCGCGTTCTAATCCGGCAACCTATACTGGAGCTTTTACAGCAATCAGAGATTGGTATGTAAATTTGCCAGAAGCTAAAGCGCGTGGTTACAAGGCAGGACGTTTTTCTTTTAATGTGAAAGGTGGGCGTTGTGAAAATTGCCAAGGTGATGGTTTAATAAAAATTGAGATGCATTTTTTACCTGATGTTTATGTGGTCTGTGATACTTGTAAAGGTGCTAGATATAATAAGGAAACTTTAGAGATTAAATATCGTGATAAATCAATTGCTGATGTTTTAAATATGACAGTTGAGGAGGCATTATTATTTTTTAGAAAAATGCCTTTGATTCGTGATAAATTTGAAGCGCTTTATGAAGTTGGTTTAGGCTATATGCGCATTGGGCAATCAGCAACTACCCTATCAGGTGGTGAAGCGCAAAGAGTGAAGCTTGCTAAAGAATTATGTAAAAAAGCAACTGGTAGAACCTTATATATTTTAGATGAACCAACTACAGGTTTACATTCTACCGATATTAAAAAACTCTTAAAAGTATTACATCGTTTAGTTGAAAGCGGTAACACTGTCTTAGTGATTGAGCACAATATGGATGTTATTAAAACCTCTGATTGGGTTGTAGATATTGGCCCTAAAGGTGGTGATAAAGGTGGTAAGATTGTAGCTGCCGGTACGCCTGAGGAAGTAGCTAAGGTGGAGGAGAGTATTACGGGACAGTACTTAAAAAAATACCTCACCAAAGCCAAAGCAGTAGCTTAAATCACTATCTCATTCAGTCTTTTCTAAACTTATGAAGCAGCGCTCCCATGAAGCTAGCTGCTTCATAAGTTTAGCAGAGTGATTCGCTTCAACTGACAAAAGCTAGCAATGCTAGCGCACGACGAGCAGAGCGAGCCCGAAGGGTAAAAATCTACCTTAGTGGATTTTTATCAAACTTTACTCATGTATCAGAGTAAGCGCAGCTTACTGCTGGCTGTGGCTAAAAACAATTTTCTTAATTGTTTTTTTACGCCTCGCTATACACTCCGTAATTTTTGCAGTTGAGCTCATCAAAAATACAAGAATGATATAGCGATTTAAGATACTCTTTCTGGAAATTCGATGTCATTAAAATAGCTAAAAAATATATGGTTTTAAGCTGCTGCTTACTTGAGTTCTAAAATTTTTTGGTGTTTTAATATGTCGGTTCTCGAGTGCTGCGAGCAAAGGCGAGCAGTGTACCGAGAGACCCTTTTGACATTATGTTTCTCAACTAAAATAGCTAAAAAATATATGGTTTTAAGGTGAGACCCTATTAAAATTCGATCAATGCAGCCATGGTTAAGAAGCCAAAAATCATAATTCTTACTAGTCTTGCTTCTCTTCTAAAATCATGTTATAATATACGCCATAACAAAAAAGTAAGCAAATATGAGAGATCAAAATACAACAGGTAGATTTTTTCCAGACGCCCTAACGGAACCTATAGATATAGAGAGTATAAAATCATTGCTCATGGCCGGGGCTGATGTTAACGAAGTAAATAGGAGAGGTAGTACACCTTTATCATTTGCAGCGCAAAATAATAATCTAGAATTAGCCAAATTACTAATTGATAAAGGTGCTGATGTTAACAAAGCAGATTTCAGTGGTAATGAGCCTTTAATATATTTAGCTAGGGAAAATTATACCGACATAGCTACACTACTAATTACTGCAGGTGCTGATGTTAACAAAGCAGACGAGCATGGTAATACGCCTTTAATATGGGCAACTCAAAATAATAATCTAGAATTAGCCAAATTACTAATTGCTGCAGGTGCTAATGTTGACCAAGCAGACGAGCATGGTAATACGCCCTTAGTATTGGCAACTCAAAATAATAATCT
>CAXDRM010000034.1:0-12967 GCA_963991775.1 uncultured Rickettsiales bacterium
TATTTGCTTAAAATTTAGCAAATCTGCTATAAATTATTACTAATATCTGTTTGACGATAATTATAATATAATTTATACTTACAGAAAGTCGGGCTGTTAAATTAATATATTAAGTAATTATGAATAGATCAGATAATTGGAAAGATTATGCTAACAAACAAGATTTATCTTATTTGAAAAGAGACTTACTTGCAGAGATTAAACTTTCTGAAATTAAGGTAAGAAACGAAATTAATGAAAAGCTAAATAATATCATTTTTGCTTTAATGATATCAGCTTCTATATTGGTTTTACTATTTTTGTAGTCCATAACCAAATTGACAATCGGCTAAATAACTTTCTTGGCAAGTCAACTAATATTGTTGAAAAAGTTTATATTATTTCTTATAATGGTACTATAAGTACTAATAATATGTCTAAAATAAACCGCTTATTAAGTAATACGCCAGCAGAGATAGTTTTGACAACAGCTTGGCTAGTAAAGCAGGGATATAGTTTTGACCTGATTTCAAGATATAAAAAAAGTCGATGGTTGGAATCTGTGGGGTACGGAGCTGTTAAACGTTGTAATGATAAAATTAATTATATGGGTGGCTTATATGCTCTGCAGGAACAATCTGGTTTAAAGATTCATGTGGGGGGGCGTACTGCTCTAGCTTTGCAAGATAGCGGGCAATATTTGGATATGGCTAACAGCAAGGTAAATCTGTTTGGTTCTCAGCAAGATAAATTGCCTAGCTGGTTTAAACATTATGATTGGCAGGTAAACTTTAATTATTACCAAACTATATTTCTCCCTGCTGATTTGGCTTTAACAAATTTTGATGAAAAAGCATTTTCTATAAAAATTTCATCAAGAGAGCGTGCAATAATGGAATGTTTTTATCTAGCACCTCAACATCAAGAATTATTCGAGTGTTATGAATTAATGGAAGGGTTATATAATTTAAGACCAAAAATTGTTCAGCAGTTATTAGAGCAATGTAATTCTGTTAAGGTGAAAAGATTGTTTTTATATCTAGCAGAAAAATTTTATCATCCCTGGTTTGAATTTTTAGATTTGTCTAAAGTTAATTTGGGTACTGGTAAAAGAAGTATAGCGCCAAAAGGAGTTTATATAGATAAATATAAAATTGTGGTGCCAAAAGAATTTACAATAAATGCACAACCAGAATTATAAAAATCAAGTACGTCTCTTGTTAGATGTTATTCCATATGTTGCAAAAGAAGAATGTTTTGCTTTACATGGAGGAACAGCTATCAATTTGTTTCTTCTTGATATGCCACGTCTATCAGTGGATATTGATTTAACTTATATTGAATTAGAGAGCCGTGCTGTGACATTGCAGAAAATTTCTGATGCTTTAAAAAGAATAAAGTTAGACTTAGAACAAAACTTTGCTGCAATTATAGTTCAACATAAAATAGAAATAGGCAAACTGCTTATTAGTCACCGTAATAGTAATATTAAATTAGAAGTTAATTTAGTTAATAGAGGAGTTATTTCTAGTCCTATGAAAATGATTGTATCTAAAACTGTACAAGATTTATATGGTGTATCTGCTGTAATGAATGTTATGCCTAAAGGTCAATTATATGGTGGTAAAATTTGTGCAGCATTAGATCGCCAACATCCACGTGATTTATTTGATGTGAAATATTTGCTTGAAGAGGGTGAAGTTTTGTCGGATGAAATTCGTAAAGGATTTCTTTTTAATTTACTCAGTTGCGATAGGCCGATTTATGAGATGCTGAATCCTAATTTACAGAATCAACAACAGGCGATGGACAAACAATTCCAAGGTATGACAGCAGAGATCTTCACTTATAAAGATTTTGAAGAAACCAGATTAAAATTGGTGAAACTTATTCAATCTAGTCTAACTCAAGAAGATAAGCAGTTTTTATTAAGTTTTGAAAATTGTAAGCCGAATTGGCTCATATATAATTTTGTACAATTTCCATCTATACAGTGGAAACTAAAAAATCTAAATTTTTTAAAAGAGACAAATCCAGTCAAGCATTTAGATCATTACAAAAAGCTAGAAATGATCTTGAATTAGTGGTTAATAGGCTAGCAAAATTTTAATCGGCTACGATTCGGCTACTAATTGGCTATTTTTTATATAAATATATCCACTTGCTCTTAAACAGAGGCAATCTTTTATATTTTAGCTAAAAAATCTGTAAAGCTAGAGCAAGGCACGTCAGTGAATTTTTGTAAAGAATTAAGATTCTGAGCAAAAGAAGTCTCATCTCCACATATATTATTTACTAATAAAGTAATATTTTCTAAGCCATGGGCTTTTAATGTTTCAAGAGCAGTCAGACTATGACTACGCATGCCTAAATAATTATCTGCTATAAGCAATATAGGAATATCTAAAATTTTAAGTAAGTCTAAAATTAAATGCTGCTCATCAAGCGGTACCATAATACCACCAGCTCCTTCAATTAAAGCATAATCAGCATCAGTAGCAGCTAAAAAATCTGTGCAATATCTACTAAGCTTGGCAAAATCTAAATAAGGTTTTTGTTCAATTAAAGCAGCGCTATCTGGTGATAAGGCAGGTTCAAAGTGAAAAGGTGAGATTTTTTGGATGTTGGTTTTACTAGGCTCAATATCCAAAGCCTGCAAAATTAAAGCACTATCAGAAGCGCTATAATCAGCATTAAAATCTAAGCCAGTAATTACCGGTTTTAATGCTTTAACTTGTTGTTGCTTAGCACGTAATTTGTGGATTAATTGACACATAAAATAGGTTTTTCCTATTTCTGTGCCGGTGGCAGTGATGAAAAATTTTTTCATCTTAATTGATAATTAGCCTCTGCTTCATTGTGAGCGGTTGCAACAGAGAGCATTTCTTTACCAAATAATTTACGGTGTAATTTATTGGTTTCATATTCGTTAAAGATCACTTGCACTGTGGCAGTTCCTTGACTATAAAAACCTAATTTTTTCGCAGCTTTTTCTGATAAATCAATGATACGATCTTTTAAAAAAGGACCACGATCATTAATTTTTATAGTTAAGCTTTTACCATTTTCTAGATTAGTAACATCAACAATCGAAGGTAATGGTAAAGTAGGATGAGCAGCAGTTAAATCAGTTTTTCTAAAAATTTCACCATTAGCAGTTTTTTTGCGGTGAAACTTATCGCCATACCAAGAAGCTTGGCCAATCTCATTATATTCATTATCAATCTCTGGATAATACCATTTACCCAATACTTCATACGGATTACCAACTTTAAAATGACCGCGATATTTACCCGCTTCAGCATTTGCAAAAGTTAAAATTAATAAAAATGAGAATGCTAATAGTCTGATCATAGTTTGTCCTCCAATGGTTATATCAAAATTTATGTCCCAAAATTATCTAGCTGGGTTCCTAAGTAATGTCGAACAAAGTGAGAAATTGTAGCGAAGGGCCCACCAGTTTTTTATTGAGACAATTTGTTTGCAAATAATCCTACAGTCAATGCAAAATAATTTGAATTATTCCATTCTTTGATAACATGAAAATTTTTAAATACTACAAAATATCTTGTGTCATATGAGATAAGATTTACCGGTTGCTCAAGCTGATATTTGGTAAAGCTTTGCGCTATAGTTGGTTTAACTGATTTTGTTGCTAGTAAATCTTTTAGTAAAAAATTTTTTTCTGTAGAGATTTTTTTTAACTGAGTATTTGCTTCAAGTTCAAAGCCCCAAGGTAAGTTATAATCCCAACCAATTTGCTGCAAATAATTAGCACTAGAGCTTAAACTATCTAAGGAGTTGCCCCAAATATCAGGGTGCTCAGCGCCCGAATATGGCACTGCATAATCTAAATAAGTAGTAGGTAAAAATTGACATTGACCGCTAGCACCAGCCCAAGAGCCTAGCCATTTATCTGCAGTAAAATTATTTTGCTGGATAATTTTTAATGCAGCAAAAAATTGTGTTTCAAATAATTTTCTGCGCCGCCCCTCATAAGCTAAATTTGCATGGGCATTAAGTACCGGGAAATTACCCATGCTCTTGCCAAAGCTACTTTCAATGGCCCAAAGCGCTACCAGATATTCAGGCGCTATTTGGTATTTTTTGCTGATTTTAGCTAAAGGTTTTTTATGCTTTTTTAATTTTTGCCGTGCTTGCCTAGTACGCAAATCATTAACCGCATTTTGATAATATTCGTTAAAACTTTGTTTACGGAATTGTTTACGATCTTCTCTGATATATTTTTCAGAAAACTCTAAACTAGCAAAATTACTATCTAAAAAGTCACGCTCAAAACCTTGATCTAAAGCCTTAGCATAAAGCTTTGTAGCATATTTATTAAAGCCTGCTTCATTTTGTAATTGCCCAGCGCAAGAGCTAACTAATAGACAAAAAATTATTAAATATCGGCGTAGCATTTTTTCTCACCTTTACCACCTGGATGAGTTACCGCACCATTAACTGCATTTCCAACATTTTGGGCAAAACGCCATAGAGTTCCACTACCAAAATCAGTTTCTTTGGCTTGCCAAGATTTTTTGCGTGCTGCTAACTCAGCTTCAGTTAACGCAACAGAAAGTTCGCCAGTTTCTGCATTAATAGTGATTTGATCGCCATCTTTAAGTAGTGCAATTGGTCCACCAATTTGTGCCTCAGGACCAACATGACCAATGCAAAAGCCACGCGTTCCTCCAGAAAATCTACCATCAGTAATTAACGCAACTTTCTCACCCATACCTTGACCATAAAGCGCGGCAGTGGTAGCTAGCATTTCACGCATACCTGGGCCACCTTTTGGACCTTCATAACGAATAACAATAACATCACCTTCTTGATATTGATGATTTTCAACAGCACGGAACGCATCTTCTTCACATTCAAAAACGCGTGCTGGGCCAGTATGTACTAAATTTTTAAGACCAGCTATTTTTACAATAGCACCATCTGGCGCTAAATTACCTTTTAAAGTAACCACTCCACCTGTAGGGCTGATTGGTTTATCAGCTGGATAAATAATTTTTTGCTCGGTCGGAAATTTAACTCTTTCTAAATTTTCTGCTAAGGTTTTCCCAGTAACGGTCAAGCAATCACCGTGTAAATAGCCATGTTCATAAAGAGTTTTAATGGCGATTTGTACACCACCAACTTCATGTAGATCTTTAGCAACATATTGTCCTCCTGGTTTAAGATCGGCAATATAAGGGGTGCGTTTGAAGATTTCTCCAACAGCAAATAAATCAAAATCAATACCGCATTCATGGGCAATGGCTGGCAAATGTAGGGCAGCATTAGTAGAGCCTCCAGTAGCTGCTACAATGGCAGCAGCATTTTCGAGTGATTTTCTGGTGATGATATCACGAGGTCTGATATTATTGGCAATTAAATCCATAACGATTTTTCCTGATTCATAAGCATATTCATCACGCGATTCATATGGTGCTGGCGCTCCAGCTGAACCTGGTATCGCAATACCCATAGCTTCACTAACACAAGCCATAGTATTGGCAGTAAATTGTCCACCGCATGAGCCAGCAGAAGGGCAGGCTACAGTCTCTAATTTAGTAAGCTCAGCTTCGCTCATTTTACCGCTAGCATGTTTACCAACTCCTTCAAATACATCAATTACTGTTACATCTTCGCCTTTGAATTTTCCTGGTAAGATTGTACCGCCATACATAAAAACAGAAGGAATATTAAGGCGGGCCATAGCCATCATTAAGCCTGGTAAGGATTTGTCGCAGCCAGCAATTCCAACTAGCGCATCATAGCAATGTCCTCTTACGGTAAGCTCAACTGAATCGGCAATTACTTCACGCGAAATAAGTGAAGATTTCATGCCTTCATGACCCATAGCAATACCGTCAGTAACTGTAATGGTACAAAATTCTCTAGGGGTACCACCAGCAGTTTCTACACCTTTTTTAGCAACTTCAGCCTGTCTTTTTAAAGCGATATTACAAGGTGCTGCTTCATTCCAGGTGCTTACTACACCAACAAAAGGTTTCGCGATATCTGCTTCACTAAGACCCATAGCATAATAGTAAGAGCGTTGTGGCGATTTTTCTACACCCATTGAAACATGGCGTGAAGGTAATTTGGTTTTATCAATTTTACTCATGAAAATTCTTTATAATTTTTTACGATTAAACATTGTAAGTTATGCAGTTTGATATTGCAATCATCATGATATTAGATAGAATCTGCTAGTAATTTTTTTAAAGGTTGTATGGACTCAATTTCTAGAATTAATGCACTATTAGATAAAAATAGTTTTAGCGCTTTTATGATTAATACTAGAGATGAATTTCTAGATGAGTTTGTGCCACCACATCTGGCTAGAATGGAATGGCTCACTGGCTTTACAGGTTCTAATGGTATAGCTGTTATTTCAAAAGATATAAAATGTTTTTTTACTGATGGGCGTTATTTAATTCAGGCTAAAAAAGAATTGCCTGATGAATTTACCATTATGGATATTAGTAAAATATCTATCCCTAAATGGATTGCTAAAAATTTTGCTGCAGGGGATAAAATAGCTTATGATCCTAGATGTTTTACTGCTAATTTTATTCGTAAAATCAAAAAAGTTATTCGTTCTTTTGAGATAAAATTATATCGCACTATTGAGAATCCGGTTGATGGTATTTGGCAAAGAGATTTTCCTGCAGCGCAACCTATAAAGTTACTTAGTGATGAGCAAGCTGGAATTTCGACCAAAAATAAATTACGTGAGCTAAAATTTTTTGATGATATGACAGGGAAGCAAGGGTACCTTACTTGCGATACAGCAAGTATTTGCTGGTTGCTAAATATCAGAGCTCATGATAGCGAATATACCCCAATTTTACATAGCTATTTGCTTTATAATAAACGTCAAAGCTTTTTATATTGTGATCCAAGTAAAGTGACAGCTGAGGCTAAAGAATATTTCGCTTCTTTAAAAGTTACAATTTTGGATTTAAGCGAATTAGTGCAATTTGCTACTAATTGTAAAGAACATAAAATTAAGCAGGTATTTTTAGATACTTTATTTGTTAATTATTTCTTTTTTAGCGAGCTTAAAAATAAGCATATTGATATTATCAAAGTTGCTGATCCGGTGATTGCTGCCAAGGCAGTTAAAAATTCAGTTGAGATTAATGGTAGCAAACATGCGCATTTATTAGATGGTGCTGCTAAAACAAAATTTTTATTTTGGCTAGAGCAAAATAAAGCCAATGATAATTTAGACGAATTGGCAATTGTCGAGAAGC
Organism: uncultured Rickettsiales bacterium; assembly: GCA_963991775.1. Classification (GTDB taxonomy): domain Bacteria; phylum Pseudomonadota; class Alphaproteobacteria; order Rickettsiales; family JABIRX01; genus CAXDRM01. The sequence goes on from CAXDRM010000034.1 coordinate 7,236, forward strand.
TGCATGCTTTTCGTAAATCACATAAAGAATTTTTATATCCAAGCTTTAATACTATTTCTGCTTTTGCTGAAAATGGTGCAGTAATTCACTATAAGCCTACTGCTAATAGTAATAAAAAATTTGATAAAAATTCTTTATTGTTAGTTGATTCTGGTGGTCAATATGCAGATGGTACTACAGATATTACGCGTACAATATTGATTGGTGATCAAGCTCAGCCCGAGCAAAAAAGAAATTTCACTCTAGTGTTAAAAGGACATATTTCTTTAGCAACAGCAATTTTTCCTAAAGGTACAACAGGTTGTCAGCTAGATATTTTAGCGCGTCAATTTTTATGGCAAGATTTAAAAGATTATGAGCATGGTACTGGCCATGGCATCGGTTGTTTTTTAAATGTGCATGAAGGTCCACAAAATCTTAGTAAAGCTGCAGTAAATGTTTCATTGCAACCTGGGATGATTTTATCTAATGAGCCCGGTATTTACATTGAGGATAAATATGGTATCAGATTAGAAAATGTCTTGTTAGTTAAAGAAGAATCAGAAAATTTCTTAAGATTTGAGACTATAAGCTTAGCGCCAATAGATGAGAATCTAGTAGATTTTACCTTATTGGAGGATAAGGAAAAAGCGTGGCTTAGAAATTATCATCAAAAAATCTTAGATAATTTGGCTAATCTTTCATCTGAAGAAAGGCACTGGGTAGAAAGTAAAGTCAACTACTACTAGAGATTCACTGTTTCAAAAACATATTGCGGTAAAGAAAGTATATGATAAGTCTCTTCGCCGTCACTTTGTACGCGGAACTCGCCATTTAACTCAGCAATAGTATCTTCTAGCTCTTCAGAAAAAACAGGTACAATAGTTTGACCAGAAATAGAGATAACAAAATTTCCTGAATAATCTTGGAAAGTGTTAATCTTTAAATTTTTAGTTTCAGAGCGTAAATGCTGTTTAATATAATTAACTAAAACCGGAATGAAGATGCTTTTCTTGAGTGCTACATCAGGTAAATTCTCGCTATATTCATATAAAATTTCATCATTGCCAACATCATTACGTACTTGATGCATTAAATCGAATACCGAAATAAATTCATCAATATTATTTGCTTCATTCATGATTTTATCTTTATCAAGAGCGCGTGCAACTTGTGAGTTCAGTTTTAAAGCTGCTAAGTAAATTTTAGTAGCATATTCAGTGATATGCTGTTTTGCACCTGGAGTTTGTTGTAGCTCTTTTTTTAACGTAGCTGATAAGGTAATAATATGTTGCAAAGGTTGCTGTACTTCTTTTGGTACTAAGTTAGATACTTTCTCACAAAGATTAACTAGCTTTTCTTTAGTCGCATCTTGATGAGCTTGAGTTTTGCGTAGCTTCAATTGAATGGTTGAAAGTAAAATATCAAAATCAACCGGTTTAACTATATAATCATCTGCACCTAATTTTAAGCCGATTAGTTTATCGTCTTTTTGCCCTAAAGCAGTTAAGAAGATAAAAGGCACTTCACGCATTTCTGCGGATTTCTCAGTTTGTAATTTATCCAGTAATTGTCTACCATCCATGATTGGCATATTAATGTCACATAAAATCACATCTGGCTTATTATTGACAAATTTTTCGAAACCATCTTGGCCATTTTCAGCCTCGATCACTGAGTAGCCTTCTGCTTGAAGAATGGTTGCCATATTTTCTCTCAAATCTTGCTCATCCTCGACGCATAAAACTTTAATCAGATTGGTTTCAGACATGGTATTGCCTCATAGTTATGTTATTGGTAAGGTTAAAGTAAATTTTGTGCCAACGCCTTCTTGTGATTCTACTGCTATATCACCATGATGTAACTCTGTAAATTGTTTTACTAAGTAAAGCCCTATTCCTGTGCCAGCAATTCCTGTAGTGTTTTGTGATCTAAAGAATTTGCTAAATAGTTTTTTTAGATCCTCTTCACTCATACCAATACCAGAATCTTGTACACTAACTACAAAACTCTGATTAACAATATGACATTTAACTATAATTTGAGGTGCTTCGCGCGAATATTTAATTGCGTTAGAAACTAAATTAGTGAAAGTTTGATCAATCAAATCACGATCACCATTGAATAATCTTTTATCAGTATTTACATCAATATTAAAAACTGCCTTTTCATTAAGGTCGCGGTGACGATCTACTACTTCAACTAAAAGATCTTCAAGGCAAAACATTACCGGTTTAAATTCTAGCTTTCCTGATTCAAGCCTCGAAAGATTAAGGGTAGATTCAACCAGCTTATTGACTCTGACAATCGCTTTATCTACTTTCTCAATTTGATTATTGAAGATATCTTCATTTTGTAGTCCGACTCTTTTTAAAACATCCATAGATGCCTTAATAATCGCTAAAGGTGTTTTAAATTCATGTGAGACCATCGAGACAAATTCCGATTGTAATTGATTGATGGTTTTTTCTTTATCAAGCTCTTCGCTTAAGCTATCAGATTTTTTCTTTAAAACATTATTATCTTCATAAAGATTATAAAGTGATTTAGATCTCTCAGAAGAGAGGGTTAAATTGGTGGAGAGTTTTTCTAGAGAAAAGCCTTCATTATCCTCATCTACAGTGGTCAGAGTAACAGAATTGCTTTGTTCTAGAATTTTGGGTAGAGCCGACATTTCAAATTTGTTGTTATTCTCTTCATTGTCTTGCATAAAAAACTAGAATTTCTTTAGCCTAAAAGGGCTACCTTGTTAACAAAATAAATCTAGTTCTGATTGAAAAATTCTGCAACCTATAATTTAAAAAAGCTAGTAAAAACTTCTTATTTTCTTGTGATGATGTAAATTTCAACGCGGCGGTTGAGGCGTTCTTTTTTTCCTCCTGCAAATTTTTTGATAGCAGGCTGTTCTTCACCATAGATTTTTTCTCTGATAATGCGAATGCTTGGAACACCAGAGTTGGTAAGGAATTTATGTACAGCTTTGACACGTTGTTCAGCTAGTTTTTTATTATATGCAGCAGGGCCACGAATATCGGTATGGCCTTCAAGAATAAGCTGATATGATTCTAGTTTGTTTAAATATGATATAACTTTATTTAGTTCTTTTTGAGCTGTTTTATCTAGATTTGCTAGGTTAGTATCAAAATAAATACTATAGAAATTTTTAGGGGCTGCTTGTTCAATTTCTTGTCTTTTACTTAGCAATATTGCTGCATTTAATGCTTTATATGCTTGCCAAAATTCGTCACGAAAACGCAATATTTCAATATTTTGCCAATTTTCTACAGTTTGTTCTAACCAATAATCATAAAGTATCATCAGTCGAGCGCTTTTTAAGGGGAATTCTAAACGTACTTCTTCTGGCGTAATCTCAATTAATTTATCATAAGCAAATCTTAATTCGCTTCTACTAAATTGATCTCTTAAGTCGCGCAAATCTGGATTTTCTGGTAATACATTAGTGCGATTTAAAGCTGCGAGGCCTTTTTGGGTGAAAAGATCAGCAGATTGCCAATCATAATCACGTTTTTCTTTTTGTGCTAAATTATTATAGCCTGCAGCTAGACTTGAATAATAATCACTTTTGGTTAATTGGGTGCTTTCTTGATCCAGCTCTTGATAAGTAGTGGTGCAGCTTAGTAAAGCAAATAAAAATATGCAGTTTTTGAAATTTTTGCTGAACATAAAAGCTAAGATATTATAAACTATTTATTTGTTTGAATTAGGCCTTTACAATAGTCAGTTCATTATAAAAGTTAAACATTTTAATAAATATGGATTTTTCCTTAGAAAAAAAATTTTCTGGTTTAGTTGTCGGTATCGATGAAGCAGGGCGTGGTCCTCTTGCTGGTCCGGTTGTTGCAGCAGCTGTAGCCTTTACTAATTATGATTTAGCTTATCTTGCTGAGATTAATGATTCTAAGAAATTAACCAAGGCAAAGCGTGAAAAAATCTATGCTAAATTACAAGCAGATGCTTCTGTGTTAAAGGCAGTAGCACAAATAGATAGTGAGATAATTGATCAGGTAAATATTTTTGCAGCAACTAAATTAGCGATGCAGCAAGCTTTGGATGAGCTTCAGCAACCTATTGCAGCAATCTTAGTTGATGGTAATCAAAAAATGGTCAGTGCTAAAGCCGAAATTACGCCTGTAATAAAAGGTGATGCTGTATCTTATTCTATAGCTGCAGCTTCAATTATTGCTAAGGTTAAGCGTGATTTAATCATGCAGCAATTAGATCAGCAATATCCGCAATATGGTTTTGCTGGTCATGCTGGTTATGGCACTAAGGCGCATCGTTTAGCTTTAGAGCAATATGGTTATTGCCCGGTACATCGTAAATCATTTGAGCCGGTAAAATCTATGGTGAGGCAGGCTGCATGTTAAGTTTGAGTAATTTAACTATAGCTATAGAGCAGCATATTTTAGCTAAAGATTTTGCTGTAACTATTTTACCAGGAGCTGTGGTAAATTTTTACGGTGATAATGGCGTAGGTAAAACCTCATTGCTTAGAACTATTGCTGGTTTACGCGCTAAACATGATGGTGAGATATATGTGGCTGAAACTCATCAAGAGCTTTGTTATGTAGCACATCAAAATGCTGTACAAGAAAATATGACTGTAGCAGAAAATTTAGAATTTTTTGCAAAAATTAATGATACTAGCTTGGCTTTGGGAGCTGCTTATAAATATTTTTCTTTAGAGGAGTTGCGTCATAAAAAATGTCGGGCACTTTCGGCAGGTCAGCAAAGATTAGTTGCCCTGGCTAGGCTTAGTTTAAGTTCAGCAAAAATTTGGTTACTTGATGAACCATTTAGTAATTTAGATGAGCATAATCGTAAAAAATTAGAGCAGCTTTTAACTGCTAAAACTGCTGATTTGGGTATTATTATTATGACCGCACATAGCAAACTTAATTTTGCTGATATTGTAAATATTAACTTATCAGATTGGCAGGATTGATGTTATTTATAGAGCTTACCTTATTTGAATTAAAAAAAGCTTTGCGCAGTCCTGCAATTTTTTGTGAGGCTGTGGCTTTTTATTTTTTAAGTAATTTAGTATTTATTTTTGCTACTAATATTGTAGTAGCTACAGAGCAAATCTATGCTTTTGGTATTTGTCTGACTTTGTTTTTATTTGTGGCTTTATTTAATAGTGAGCAATTTTTTAAGTCAGATCATAAAACAGGTTTTTTAGATCAGCTGCTACTTATTGATCCTGATTTAGATAGTTTATTGCTGAGTAAATATTTGGCATTTTTATTGATTAATATGCTGCCCTTATTGGTTTTTACTGCATTGCTCTTATTTATCTATGATGTTGAGCCTGCTGCAATTAGCTATTTTAGTAAATTATTGGCGCTTAATTTGCCTTTACTTACAGCTTTGATCTTTTTTGGCGCTAGTTTAACTTTTAGATTAGAGAGTAAGAATTTTTTGATCTTTTTGCTTATTTTGCCCTTACTTATTCCACAGATTATTTTTATCATGTTACAGCTAGAAAATTACCTAGCTGGCCAGAGTAGTGATTATTTTAATTTTATGATTTTTGTTAATCTCTTACTTTTACCCATCCTCTTCCTACTTAGTAAGTTGAGCCTCAAATCAACATATTGAGGAATTTTAGTCTTATTCCAAATCAGTATAGTGTGCTTGCATTTTTACTGAGCTCAACTTTTGAAAAGCGGAGCGTATATAGAAATACGTGAGTATTTTCAAATAGTTGAGGCGAAGTACTCTGCTGAATT
>CAXDRM010000035.1:0-12958 GCA_963991775.1 uncultured Rickettsiales bacterium
ATGATGCGGCAAAAACAGCAATTAGTGCAAAGCTTACTAAAAAATTTGGTCAATCACCAGTTACTAAAAAATATATAGAAGCTTGTTTTAAACAAATTGCTGATAAAAAAGATTTAGCTGCATATCAAACTGAGCTTGTAAATGAGCGTAAAGATACAAATTATGCTTTAAATGATGAGGATCTACAAATTTTACAAGATGCTTTATTAAGAGAGCATGGCATTTCAAATGATACAAAGCAACCACCATATGAAGGAGCAGCAGGTGCAGGAACAATAGATGTAACTAGTAAAATTGAACATGATGGTTTTGTCAGCCATATTTTACCTCCGCTTGCTTTGGCAGATGCAGCATTTTTAGAAATATTTCTAAAAAATAGTGTTGGTGAAATTTTAGAAAAGGCTAATAGAACTCAGCCAATGCAAATTTTGCTACCAATTCGTAAAGGAGCATTTCATTGGGATCTATGCCAAATTACATTAGATCCTACTAACTATGAAGTCACTCTTGCAGCTCATGATCCTTATGGTTCAGGTAAGTTAGAGGCTGATATGGAAGCAGCGATAAAGAAATGTATTCCTAATGAAACAGGACAATATTTGGCAGGGTTCAAGGTTAAAACTGTGCCAAGCCAGGTGCCACAAATTCAAGGTACACATAATAATGATGGTCTTTATTGTGGTGGTTATGTAGCCCATTTAAGCGTTAATTTAGTTAGGTCAAAAGGGGTTGTTGATGCTACTAAATGTTGGGAGACACCAACAGGTCAGGCTGATTTTAGTGATAATGCTAATAGAAGGGCTGCGGATTATCAGATGGTACAAAGTAAATACCCTGCTTCAGCAGTGGCTAGAGGTGTAGCAGCTCCTGCTGCCCCAGGGGCTTTAAATCCAAGAGCGCAAAGATTTTATGCTGGTGCTAATTTACGTGTTGCTGATAAGGCCGATCCAGAAAAGGAAAAAACAGACTTTCTTGGTCTAAAACGCACTGAGATAATTGAAAATTTTAAAGTATTATTAAGCAAATTTATTGATGATCATAAAGAGCAAGCAAGTAATATAAAAGGGTTTTTACTTAATGCTCATCTTGAATTTCAAAAGAAAACAGCAGATGCTAACTTTTATACTGATCTTGAGCAGTATTTTGAAGATAATATTATAGAGGGTAATAAGCTTTATACTATTAAAGAAGATTTTAAAAAAGAAGCTTTTGCCTTAAGAGAAGCAATGAAAGCAAAGCATATACCTAATTATATTGGCCCAGATGATCTTTTGCAGCTATTTCGTGATGTGGCTATCCCAGCAGAAAAGAGTCCAGAAAAGGACGCTGCTGCTAGCGCGGGTAAGAAAACAGTTACATTTGCTGGTCCAGAAGCGGGACCTAAGACAAATCATATTAATATTAGTGAGCATGGTATAGCAGCTAAACCAACAGCTAAAGAACCGGATTCAGCTACAAAACATGCTTGGTTAAATTCTGGAGTTGCTTCAAATGCTACTAACAGGTCACATAATAATGTTTTAGGTTCAGTGGCAGCTAGTAACAGAGCCCTAAATGTTCCTGCAAGCTTCCCGGCATATCAGGGACAATTTAATAGGCCTGTTTATGGGGGAGGATATAATTATGGTTACGGTGCTACACCTGCGGTGAGTGCAGCAGCTTATGCTCCACAAGCTGTTCCAGCTGCTAAGGAGGCTACTAAAGCAGAAGCAGAGGTAAAAGAACAGCAAGCAAGTCGTGAAAACACAAAAACTAATGTTGCAGCTAAGGCGCCACTTTCTATAGAAGAGCAGCAAGCAAAGCGAGATGCACAGGTCAAAAAGTTGCAAAATTTAGATAATACTAAAAAATATGCTGGAATAGCAACTGTTGCTCTAGCAGGAGGAACAGCAATTGCTGCAGTAGTTGCGCCAATCTTTGTAGCTATAGTTTTAGGTTTGACAGCATTTTGTGGTGCGGTATTTACTGGCTCTAGCTTCGCCAAAGAAAAAGAATTGCGTCAAGAATTAGAAGGCGGCGCAAATAAATTGCAGCAAGAAAAAGCAATGTCTTATGTAGATCAACCAAGTAACACAACTAGAAGACATGCTGATCAATTTGAGCCTAGAGATTCTTCTCATAGTGAGGCTGTTGCAAAAGAGAAAAAAGAGGCAAGTGAACTTAGTAGATCCTAACATCTTTATTTGTAATTTCGTCTTAACCCAAAGGGCAGCTAATAAATTAAAAAAATTGTTATTCAAGCTGCAAAACTATAAATAAAGATGGATATTGGTATAATACCAATAAATTCTAAAAATTAACTGATAAAGCTAGTTGATTAAGACGATCAAAATCATCACCATTCTTATCTTCAGATATTTCATAGCGAAATAAATACTTAATAGATAGCTTTTTAGTTAGCGGGTAAGCTATTGAAAACTCTGTGTCCCTGATTGTAAAGCTTGCGCCGCGAACCATGCTGGCTTCAACTTCATAGGTAAAATCATTTATAGTTTGGGTATAGGATATTTCAGGACGTAAAATTGCAATATTACCAGCTGAGCTGCGTCTTTGTCCTAGAGAAATTTGCCAATTAAGTTCACCTTTATGTTCTTTACCAATTTGGCTTTCTCTTCCATAACCAACTGAAAGGATAGTATAATTTTGTGAAGAAAGATTTTGAAAATTATCTTCTCTAAAACGACCATAGATTGGAAAGAATTCACTTTTATTGCGGAATAATTTGAAATTTTGCTCATAATCAAATAATTCGCGGTTCTTTACAAATTCTCCAGATTCATTATCACGTGCATAAGCATGGTCAATATTTAAAGTAATATCATTCTCATAGCGTTTTAATTCATCTTCTTGTTTAAATTCGATAAATAATTCACGTTGTTTTGATCCAGGGTCAGACTCTAATTCACCAGTTGCTGTAATAGAATATTTATCTGCATAGGCCGCTCTACTTGCTAGTAACAGGCAAGTCACTAAAATTTTATACATATCTTCACTTTTGGTTTGCGCCAACATTATAAAGAGATTAGTGTAGATGTCCAATTTTGTTTGATAGAGCTTAATGCAGAATTTTCCAAAAAACTATTCCGGACTAACTTGTGCTGAATTACCAGCTAGCGCTTATCCTTATATTATGGCCCAAAGCTTTCAGCAAATTAAAGGGCAAATTTTGTATATAGCTTTAAATGAATCACTTGCTTTAGCAGCTGCAAATTTTTTTGCAAAATTTTTACCAGATAAGCAGCAAGTTTATTTTCCTGCTTGGGATGTTTTGCCTTATGATCGTATTTCGCCTAATCAGCAAATTGTGAGTAATCGTCTTGCAGCTTTGCAAAAATTACAAGAAGAGCAGGTTGATATAGTTATCACCACTTTAAATGCTATAGCTTTAAAAGTAATTCCACCGCAGATTTTTAGTAAGTTTTTTTTAGAGTTAACAGCTGGACAAAATTACAGCCAAGATCAGCTTAAAAGTTTTTTGGTGAATAATAGCTATTTACGTGTTGAGCGAGTTACAGAAGCGGGTGAGTTTTCGGTGCGTGGTAGTTTATTAGATATTTTTCCAGTAGGTAGTAATGAACCTTATCGCTTAGATTTTTTTGCTGATGAGTTAAGCTCTATTAAAAATTTTGATCCGCTTACCCAATTAACCTCGATTAAATGTTCTAAATTAATGATCCTGCCTGCGCATGAAGTGATTTTAAATGAAGAATTTATTGCAAATTTTCGTAAAAATTATCGGGCACAATTTACTGTAAATTATCAAGAAGATTTACTTTATGAGGCAGTATCAGAAGGACGTTATTATCATGGTATGGAGCATTGGTTACCTTTATTCTATGATGATCAGCTAGTTGATTTTACTAATTATTTAACAGAGCCAGTAATTTTTACGGATGAATTATTTATTGATGCTTTTAAAGAGCGCGAAAAAACTATTCAGGATTATTATCAGGCTCGTAATTTAGTAAGTGATAAAGAGCATGGTGGTCAAAATTATCAAGCTATTAAGCCAGAACAGCTTTATTTGAGTGTAGCAGATTATGAAAGTTTGCAGCAAAAATATCCGCAAATATTTTTAACTTCTTTGGCTACTAAGTCTCAATTTTCAATAAGTTCAGCTGCGAAGCTGCTTCCTGACTTTATTGCTCAGGCAAAGGCGCAGAAGCAGCCTTTATTTGCTTTATTGAAAGATTTTTTGTTAGAAAGGCAAAATTTAAATCCACAAATAAAAATCTATCTTACTGCGCATCATGATCTGGTTAAAGAGAGATTAAGTAAATTATGTGCTGAATATGATTTTCATGAATTAAAAAATCTTACTTTGATAAATTCTGATTTAGAAAAGGGTTTTTATGATCAGCAGCATATTTACATAAGTTCGCAAGATTTATTTGGTAGCAAGGTAGTCCGTAATAATCGTAAAAAGAAATCTGCTAAATTAATTTTAGAGATTGAGGCTTTGCAAGTTGGTGAATTAGTGGTGCATCAGGAACATGGTATTGGCAGATTTATTGGTTTACAGCTTTTGGCAGTTTCTGGTAAAGAGCATGAATTTGTAGCTTTAGAATATGCTGGCCAAGATAAATTATATTTACCAGTAGAGAATTTAGAGTTACTTAAACGATATGGTAGTGAAAATGGTTTAGCTGCTTTAGATCGTTTAGGTTCTGCAAATTTCCAAGAAAGAAGAGCACGTTTAAAAAAGAAAATTAGAGATATAGCAGCTGGTTTAATCAAAATTGCAAGTGAGCGCGAATTAACAAAAGCTCAGATATTTACAGCACCAACAGATTTGTATGAAGAATTTGCAGCAAAATTTCCTTATGATGAAACAGAGGATCAGCTTCAAGCTATGTTAGAAGTGGCAACTGATCTTAATTCAGGCCAGGTAATGGATCGTTTAATTTGCGGCGATGTTGGTTTTGGTAAAACTGAGATAGCAATGCGCGCCGCTTTTCAAATTTTAGCAGCACCCCATAAGCAAGCTAAGCCACAAATTGCAGTTATTGTTCCGACTACTTTGCTTAGTAGGCAGCATTATAGTAATTTTTGTGAGCGTTTTGCTGATTATGGTTTTAACATTAAGCAATTATCACGCATGGTCACTAATACAGAGCAGCGTAAAACTAAAGAGCAGCTTAAAAATGGCGAGGTTGATATAGTAATTGGTACTCATGCTTTGCTCTCTAAAAAATTAGAATTTAATAATTTAGCTTTGGCAATTATAGATGAAGAGCAGCATTTTGGGGTAAGTCAAAAAGAGCGTATTAAATCATTTAAAAATAATGTTCATCTTTTAACTTTAAGTGCAACTCCAATACCGCGTACCATGCAAATGTCTCTAAATGGTATTAGAGATATGAGTTTACTTGCTACGCCTCCAGTAGATCGTATGGCGATTAGAAGCTATGTTATGCCTTTTGATAATTTAGTAATTAGAGAGGCTATCTTACGAGAATATTATCGTGGTGGTCGTATTTTTTATGTTTGTCCGAGAATTAAAGATTTAGAAAGAGAATCTATAAAAATCAGTAAGTTAGCTCCTGAAATTAAATTTGCAGTTGCGCATGGTGGTTTGCCAGCTGAGCAGCTTGATCAAATTATGAATGATTTTTGTGATGGTAAATATGATCTATTATTATCAACTTCGATTATTGAATCTGGAATCGATATTAAACAAGCTAATACGATTATAATTCATCATGCAGATAAATTTGGTTTGGCACAGCTTTATCAAATGCGTGGCCGGGTAGGGCGTAGTAAAATTAGAGCCTATGCTTATTTTACTTTTGAACCAAAAAAGATTTTAGAAGGTAATGCGAAGAAGCGTCTTGAAGTAATGCAAACTTTAGATGGTTTAGGTGCAGGTTTTAATTTGGCGGCTCATGATTTAGATATTAGGGGCGCAGGTAATTTGCTTGGTGAAGAGCAATCAGGACATATTAAAGAGGTTGGGGTAGAGTTATACCAAGCTATGTTGCGTGAGACTATAGCTGAGCTTCGCGCTGCTCAAGATAAGGCGCTAAAAGAGCAGCAGCAAGAAGAATTTTCTCCCCAAGTTAAAGTTGGAGTTACAGTATTGATTCCTGAGCAATATATTACAGATATAAGCTCGCGTATGGAGTTTTATAGACGTATTGCTAATCTACAAAATAAAGAAGAGATTGATGATTTGCTTTTTGAGTTAGCTGATCGTTTTGGTAAGATTCCAGAGCAGGTTAATAATTTGATTATGTTGGTGCATCTAAAAAATCTATGTAAAGAAGCATATGTAGCAAAGTTAGATATGGGTCCTAAAGCAACTATTTTGACTTTTCATAATGATGAATTTCCTTATCCAGATAATTTGCTAAATTATGTCTTAAAAAATTGTCATTTGCTGAAATTGCGTCCTGATCAAAAGCTACTTATCAATATTGCTGGTGAGGCTCAAGATAATATCGGAAAAATCGAAAATATTCTGCAAGAAATTGCAAATCTTTCTTGTTGATTAAAAGAATTTGATTATTGTGTCTTGAAACAGAAAAAATAAATCATGTCTCTAAGAAATCTAATATTTATTTTGCTATTAATTGCACCAAAAAATCTATATGCGGCTTTAGAGCCTGAGGTTTTCGTTGGAGGGCAAATTCTTTTTAATAGTGCGGTTACCACGCAAGATTCTGCATATGAGTCGGAAACCCTGCCACATGGCACTAATAATGAAAATGTTTTAGATAAGGATAATTATTTTGATGTAAATTCTTTTGTGGATTTATTAGTTTTAGGTAAAACTGATAGTGCTTTACTTTACGGTGCTAGAGTTCAGCTTGATCTTGATGCACAAAGAGAGCATCTTTATGTATATGATGATGAAAGAAATCAAACTAGAGTTGATAATGATTCAACTATTATTACCAGAAAAGCTTTTGTATTTTTAGAAAAAAAGACCTTTGGAAGAATCGAGGCTGGAGATGTTGAAGGAGCTTCTAAAAAATTAAAATTTGACGCATCATATCGCTTTGGTGGTACAGGAGGTATTGCAGGTAATTGGTGGCAATATGTAAATATTCCAGATTTTGGCTTGCAATATGATGATAGCAAAGAGGATGCAAATGTATCAGTAAATTGTGGTACTGATGAAAGCTCAGATTATGCTGTTAATGATGTACGTTGTAGTACAGGTAAGGGTAATATGGCTTTTATTATTAGACCTGATCTACCTTTAGCCCATGGTTATAATAAAGTAAGCGGTGCTGATAAAGTAAATGATACTTTAACCATTAATCGAGTCTCATATTATTCACCAAGAATTTCAGGGGTACAATTTGGTATTTCTTATGGTCCCGATTCAGGTGATCGTGGTTCTTCACTTTATGGTAATGGCATTACAAGTTCGCAGAGTGGAGATGTTGCTGATGTTATTGATTGGGGTGTAAATTTTGTACAGCAATTTGATAATAATGGTATAGGAATAAGTTTTACTGGTGAACAAGGTGTAGCAGAAGATACAGAGGTAACGGATAGTTCAAAATTTGTTCAGCAAGATTTATTTGCTTATGCGTTAGGTGCGTATTTTTATACAGGTAATGCATCATTTGGTGCATCATTTGGTGTATGGAATGATAGCTTGATGTTGGTTAGACAGGATCTTAATGAATCAGATGATAATTATCGTGATGATCAGGCAACTTATTTTACGGTAGGAGCTGGTTATCAATTTGGTGCATATAAATTAGGTATTTCTCATATGAGTAGTGAATATCGTGAGCAAAGTTTTTCATTAACATCTGTTGCTTTTGATTATCGCTTAAGTAAAGCATTTAGCTTATTTGCTGAATTAAATAATTATGTTTTTGAGGCAAATCCAGCTGATGTTAATACTAGCAGTACATTATCCCAATTTGAAACTATAGATAATTCTGGTCAAGTTATGTTGCTTGGCGCTAAATTGAATTTTGGTGAGTTTGATTCTGCTAGCCAAATCCTTTTAGATACATCACAAAATAGATATTAAGAGCGGGGTTAATTCCAGTGGAGAGTGATAAAATCTCTAATTTTCCTTTTCTGCATTATGAGCAAAAATTTTTAAAAGCCTGGCAAGATAAGTCAGCTTTTGACAAGGATTCTGCTCAGCCTAAATATTATGTTCTAGAAATGTTTCCTTACCCGTCAGGAAATATTCATATGGGGCATTTACGTAATTATACTATAGGAGATGTATTGGCGCGTTTTAAAAAAATGCAAGGCTATAATGTGTTGCATCCTATAGGTTATGATGCTTTTGGTTTGCCGGCAGAAAATGCTGCCATTGAAAAAAATATTAATCCTAAAGATTGGACTAAGCAAAATATTGCGACAATGAGTGCTCAGCTCAAAAAAATTGGTTTTGCCTATGATTGGGATTTAGAAATTGCCACTTGTGATCCAGAATATTTTAAACATGAGCAAGAATTTTTCTTAAAATTTTATGCTGCAAATATTGCTTATCAAAAAGAGACCTATGTTAATTGGGATCCGGTAGATCATACAGTATTGGCAAATGAGCAAGTTATAGATGGTTGTGGCTGGAGAAGTGGAGCAAAAGTTGAGCGTAAAAAATTAAATGGTTGGTTTTTACGCGTTACTGATTATGCAGAAGAATTATTACAAGAGCTAGATAATCTATCTGGTTGGCCAGCAGCAGTTACAGCTATGCAAAAACGTTGGATTGGTAAATCATCAGGTGCATTATTAAATTTTGAGATTGCAGATTCTCGTGAGAAATTAGAAATCTATACTACGCGTCCTGAGACTATATTTGGTGCAGCTTTTTGTGCTATTGCTGCCGAGCACCCTTTGGCGCAACAGCTAGCAAAAGAGCATAATGAGATCGCAGATTTTGTTGCTGAGTGTGGTAAGCAAGTTTTAGCTCAAGAAGCTTTAGACAAAGCAGAAAAGAGGGGTATAGATACAGGTCTTAAAGTAAAGCATCCTTTTATAGAGGGCAAATTACTACCAATCTATATCGCAAATTTTGTCTTGCTTGAATATGGTACAGGTGCAGTATTTGCTTGTCCTGCACATGATGAGCGCGATTTTGCTTTTGCAAAAAAATATGGTTTACCTATTACTCAAGTAGTGAGTCCAGATGGTCAGCTAAGTGAGCTAGAACAAGCTTATACTGGTCCAGGTAAGCTGCTTAATTCTGATTTTCTAAATGGTTTAGATGTAGCAGCTGCTAAAGAGCTAATCATTAAAAAGCTAGTTGATTTAGAAATTGGGACTGAACAAATTAATTATAAGATTAGGGATTGGGGCGTATCAAGGCAACGTTATTGGGGTTGTCCTATACCAGTAATTTATTGTGATGATTGCGGTACAGTACCAGTGCCTAAAGAGGATTTGCCAGTAACATTGCCAGATGATGTAGATTTTTCTAAGCCAGGCAATCCTTTAGAAAGACATCCAACTTGGAAAAATTGCAGCTGTCCTAAATGTGGTAAGGCTGCTAGAAGGGAAACAGATACTTTTGATACTTTCTTTGAATCATCTTGGTATTTCTTGCGTTATATTGATGCGCATAATCAAGATCAGGCTTTTAGCAAAGAATTAGCTAATAAATATATGCCAGTTGATCGTTATGTTGGCGGTGTTGAGCATGCGGTACTTCATTTGCTTTATGCTAGATTTTTTACTAAAGCATTACGTGATACAGGTTATCATGATATTTCTGAACCGTTTAAAAATCTTTTAACCCAAGGTATGGTTACGCATCTTTCTTATCAAGATGAGCAGGGTAACTGGCTAGATGTTAATGAGGTGATCAAGCAAGATGACGGTTACATTTGTAGTAAGACAGGAGTAATAGCTTTACCTAAGCGAGTTGAGAAAATGTCTAAATCTAAGAAGAATGGCATTAGCCCTTTAATGATTATTGAAGGTTATGGTGCGGATACTGCACGATTATTTATGTTATCAGATTCTCCACCAGAAAAAGATTTAGAATGGTCAGATGCTGGTTTAGAAGGGGCTTGGCGTTTTATTAATAAATTATGGCGCTTTAGTGAAGAGTTGTTACAGCGATACTTTAATGTTAAGTCTCAAGATACTGATTTACCTGATGTTTTGTGTCAAAAATTGCATCAGACAATTAAGCAAGTTACGGAACAGTTAGATAATTATGCTTTTAATAGTGCAGTAGCACGTATTAGGGAGTTAGCTAATGAATTATTTAAAATTAAGTTAGAAACTGAGCAACAAGCTGCCGCAGCTAAATATGTTTTGGCAGAGATTGCTAAGTTAATGTCACCCCTTACACCTTTTTTTGCAGCTGCTTTATGGGAAAAACTAGGAGAAACAAGCTATTTAGCTGAGCAAAGCTGGCCAGAATATCAAGAAAAATATTTGCAAGATGCTAGCAAAATTATTGCTGTGCAAATAAATGGTAAATTGCGTGCTACTTTTGCCTTAGCTGCAGCTGCTTCGCGTGCAGAGCAGGAAGCGCAAGCTTTAGCATTGCCTGAGATTAAGCAAAGAGTAATGGATAATTCTCCTAAAAAGATTATTGTAGTGCCAGGTAAGATAGTAAATATCGTAATATGAGATTTTTTATTATAGCAATTTTATTTAATGTTGTTTCTGCCTGTAAATTCTCGGCAATTTATGCAGAGCATGATGGTGCTGCTAGTGATCTACCGGAAATATTTATTAATTATGATTTTAATGAGCATCAGCTTGAGCAAAAAATTGTTTTAAGAAATATTATCAAAAATTTGCGTCAGGGTTTGAACTCAACTGAGAATCAAACTAATTTATTTAGGCTCGATTTAGGTAGAATCAATATCACAGACAATGCTGTAAATATTGGTCGTGATGCTGAAGTTAGTGAGTTTCGTTTGGCGGTAGCATTAAGTGCTAGATTGTGGCATGGTGAAGAAAGCTTGTTAAATGAAAATTTTAGAGCAGCGGTAAATTACAATGTTGAAGGTGCTTATTATGCTTCGCAAGCGGTAAAACAAGAAATGCTGCTTGATTTAAGTGAGCAGCTTTATAGAAATTTACAGGCTAAATTAATTTTAGAATTAAAAGATTATGAGTAAAAAAACTATAAGTTATAAGGATGCTGGTGTTGATATAGAGGCGGGTAATAATTTAGTCGCAGATATTAAAGATGCAGTTAAAGCAACTGATCGTCCGGGAGTTATGTCGAATATTGGTGGTTTTGGCGGTTTTTTTGATTTAGCAAAAATTAACTATCAAGATCCTCTTTTAGTAGCTGCAACAGATGGGGTAGGTACTAAGTTAAAAATTGCAATTGATACTGAAAATTACCAACATATTGGTCAAGATCTAGTGGCAATGTGTGTTAATGATTTAGTGGTACAAGGAGCAGAGCCATTATTTTTTTTAGATTATTATGCAACAGGTAAGCTTGATGTTCCTGTAGCAACTGCTGTAGTAAAATCTATAGCAGCAGCATGTCAGGCAGTTGATTGTGCTTTAATCGGTGGTGAGACTGCTGAAATGCCTAATATGTATCAGCAAGGCGATTTTGATTTAGCGGGTTTTGCAGTTGGAGCAGTTGAGCGTGCTGAGACTTTGCCTAAAAAAGAAGAGATTGAGTCAGGTGATTTATTAATTGGTTTAACTTCTTCGGGGGTGCATGCTAATGGTTTTTCTTTAGTCAGGAAAATTATGAGTGAGCATCAAATAGCTTACACTCAGCAGGCAGAATTTGATAATAGTAAAAATTATGCAGAAAGTTTTCTTGAGCCTACAAAATTATATGTAAAACCATGTTTAGCTTTGCATCGCGAAAAATTAGTTAAAGCTTTTTGTCATATCACAGGAGGAGGTTTTACAGAGAATTTGCCTAGAATCTTAAAAGATGGACAAAGTTTCTCACTTAACTATTCTGAATTTCCAGTAACTGATTTATTTTTATGGTTAAAAGAGAAAGCTGCTTTAGATAATGCAGAATTTTTTAAAGTTTTTAACTGTGGTATTGGTATGGTTTTAGTGGCAAAACCACAAAATTTACAAAGAATATCTGATATTTCAGCTAGTTTTGGTGAAGAAATTCACGTAATAGGTGAAATAAATTAAGTTATTCTAGAGTGCTTGACTATGTATTTATATAGTGATATATTACAAAAACAACCTACCCATGTCGGGTTGCCTTGTGTAGCCCGACGATTTTCCCGTCAGATCTTCACTTTTAATATTAAATAGTTCTTATGGCTAAAAAAATTGCTATTTTAGTTTCCGGAACAGGTAGTAACATGCAGGCTATAATTGCTGCTTGTCAGTCCGGTATTTTAGCTGCACAGGTAGAGTTAGTAATTTCTAATAAGAAAAATGCGTTAGCTTTAGCAAAGGCCCAGCAAGCTAATATATCTACTTTAGTGATTGAGCATCAAAATTTTGCATCGCGTGAAGCATTTGATCAGGCTTTGCTTGCCGAGTTAAATAAACATGCTTTAGATTTAATTTGTTTAGCAGGCTTCATGCGTATTTTAAGTAAAGAATTTTTAGCTAATTTAGCTGCACCAATTATTAATATTCATCCTTCTCTTTTACCTAAATATAAAGGTGCGCATGCTATAGAGGACGCTTTCGCAGCTGGTGAGCAGGTGACAGGTTGTACAGTTCATTATGTTATTCCTGAGATTGATGCAGGTGAAATTATTGAGCAGCAGCAGCTCGAGATTTTACCAAATGATGATTTAGCTAGTCTCAAGCAAAGATTACATCAGCTTGAGCATCAAACTTATGTGGCTGCTCTTAAGAAGATTTTATTGTAAGAAGCAGGAGATATATTTACTTTGCAGGTAGTCTTTTATAGATTTTAGGTTCCTGAGCGTTGTGCTGAGGAGAAGTTTTAGCTTCGTACCGAAGGGCCATTTGAGTATGTATAATTATAAAGGTAACCTTGTGGTTCGGCACGCTCACCAACCGGTTACATCTTAGGATCCTGAGCTTGCAAGCGTCAGCGCAG
>CAXDRM010000036.1:0-12031 GCA_963991775.1 uncultured Rickettsiales bacterium
GAGCATATATTCTGAAAAATTGAATAAAGCTTATTATCTTGAGGTATTTTTATTTCAAGCTGGATCTCTCGGTACGATTCTGCACTGCGTTTAGAATCACTCGAGAACCTAAAATTTAATAAAAAACTCTAGTTTTGAGCTATTTTAGTTGAGCATATATTCTGAAAAATTGAATAAAGCTTATTATCTTGAGGTATTTTTATTTTTTGTAAATGTCGAGTAGCGGAGTGCATATATAATGCATGAGCACACGCAGAACATTTAACAAAAAATAGCTTTGCTGATTAAATTAGGTAGAAAACCTCATTTAATCAAAAAGACCCAAGAGAATAAGCTTTATTCGTTTATGAAAGTCTTCATGCGCTTAGCCCTAGTAGGATGACGCAACTTACGTAATGCTTTAGCTTCAATCTGTCTGATACGCTCTCTAGTCACTGAAAATTGTTTACCAACTTCTTCAAGAGTGTGATCGGTATTCATACCAATACCAAAACGCATTCTTAGGACACGCTCTTCTCTTGGTGTTAAGGTTGAAAGGACGCGTGTAGTAATTTCTTTAAGATTCGAGTGAATTGCTGCATCTACTGGCAATACTGCATTTTTATCCTCAATAAAGTCACAAATAGTGCTTTCTTCATCATCACCAACCGGACTTTCCAAACTTACCGGATCTTTAGCGATTTTCATAATTTTACGAATTTTCTCAACTGGAATACAAAGCTTTTTAGCTAATTCATCATTAGTAGGTTCGCGTCCTAAATCTAAAGACATTTGCTTTGAGGTACGTACTATTTTATTAATAGTTTCAATCATATGTACTGGTATTCTGATCGTACGAGATTGATCGGCGATTGATCTAGTAATTGCTTGTCTAATCCACCAAGTTGCATAGGTTGAAAATTTGTAACCACGACGATATTCAAATTTATCTACCGCTTTCATCAAGCCAATATTTCCTTCTTGAATTAAATCTAAAAATTGTAAACCACGATTAGTATATTTTTTAGCAATCGAAATAACCAAACGTAAATTTGCTTCGATCATTTCTTTTTTAGCTTTATTTGCTTGAGTTTCACCATGCTGCACATTAGTTACTAAATCACGATATTCATTGATTGGTAAACCAACGGTTTTAGCAATTGCAGTGATATCCGCTAAAGTTTCAGCAAATTCTTCATTAGTTGCTATATTAGCTACATTAGTAATTTTTGCATCTTTAAGTAATTTTGTCAGGCTTTCATCAACCTCAGAACCTTTATATACTGCCAAGAATTTTTTGCGATCAACTTTGGCTTTATCAACTAATTTAAGTAAGGCACCTTCTTGCTTACGTAATTTAGAATTTAAATCATAAACTTTCTCGATAATGTGATCGATAAATTTCTGATTAAAATAAATACCTTCGATATTTTCATTAAAATCAACATCTAAAGTTGCAATTTTTTTCTGATCAGCAGCAGCAAGCTCTTTACCCTCAAAAGCGCTATAGAGTTTTTCTTCCTGTAAATTTAAAATTTTATTACAAATATCTGCAAGCTGGCCAAAAGAATCTAACATGAATGGCAATAAGGCTTTCTCCATAACAGCAGGTGAGATACTACCTTCACCATCATCCATCATATCAGAGAATTCATCATTTCCTTCTTCCTCATCATCATCCTCATCATCATCCATAAATTCATCTTCTTGATCTTCATCATCTTCCTCAGCACTATCTGCATCTTTAGCTTCTTCTGCCTCTTCTTTAAGCTCATCATAATTTTCAAAACGACTTGAATATGAAGCGTCTAAATCAATAATGTCTCTAAGCAGTTTTTCTTCATTAACAATATCATCATAAAGAGTTACAAATTCACGCATTGCTAACGGGCTTGAGCACAGTGAATTAATCATTTTTTTGCGCCCGATTTCGATACGTTTAGCAATCTCAATTTCACCTTCACGGGTAAGTAGCTCTACACCACCCATAGATTTAAGATACATATGTACCGGATCATCATTCTCGCCTAAATTTTCTGCAGAAACGATATCTTTGCTAACTTCTTCTGCAGCAACTTCATTTTGATCTTCAACCAATTTTACTCCTGAGCCCACAATGGTAGTCATCACAGTTTCTACTTTGCTGCTTGCATCAGCAGGCAATGCTTCGTTAACTTCATCATAAGTAAGATAACCTTGACGCTTACCTTTAATGATTAATTTTTTAACGATAACATCTAAACCGAGCTCAACTTCAGGTTTTTTTGTTTTGATTCTTTTGACCATATTATTGTTCTAGATAATTTCTTAATTCCTGCTCCAGCATTTTAATATCATGTTTTAGAGCAATAGCAAGTTTTTGTTGCTCAGCATCCTCTGTTAAAATCAGTTTTTTATATTCAGCTTTTTGCCTTACTAAACTTAGCTTTTTAGATAGGTATAAAAAATGATTTTTCAAGTCTAACTCTTTACTTGCTGCAATAATTTTTGCGGTTTGCAACTTACCATTAAAAATTTTGTAAAAATTTGCATTAAGATTTTGCTCGGCAAATATAGTAGCAGACTTTGCAATATCTTGCTCTTCTGCCCGCTCTAAAAGAAAATTTTGCAAAGAGGTGCAATCTGCCTGAGTAAATTCGAGTAAGGCCAATGATTCTTGCAAATCTTCAGCTAAAAGCGCCTCAGGGTAACAGCAAAAAAAGATGATGATTTCTAGCTCTTCAGCCAGAAATTCCTCACCCTGTTCATTTCTAACCATATTATTTGTACTTACTCTATTTTGCTTATAATAAGGTTGCTCGCGATAAAAATTATAAAATCCTTCACGAAAAAATTTCTTATATTGCGCCTTAACCGTCGCATCACTAATTTGCTCGGCTTGCTGCTGTAGATCGGCAGAAATTTTGGCCCTTTCTTCAGGTAAATTTGCTGAGCTGCGCAAAAAATTAGCCATGATAATTTGCGCTAAAGGTAAAGCCTCTGTAATTAATTGCTGCATCTGCTGCGCACCACCTTGATTTTCCAGAATATCATCAGGATCCTTACCTTCAGGCAACAACAAAAATCTTAATGATTTACCTGGCTGTAGCAAAGGCAAAGCTATATTTGCGGCACGCAACATGGCTCTTCTACCTGCCTCATCACCATCAAAACACAAAATTGGCACATCAAGCTGTTGCCACAAAATTTGCAAATGTGTTTCGCTAAAAGCCGTACCAAGAGCTGCCACCGCATTAGTAAAACCATATTGCTCTAATTTGAGCACATCCATATAACCCTCACAAACCAAAGCCTGCTTAGTTTTTTGCAATTGCTGCTTAGCAGCTGCAAAATTAAATAATAATTCACGTTTTTTAAAAAATTTATGCTCTGGCGAGTTAAGATATTTAGGCTGAGCATCACTTTTTAAGACACGCCCACCAAAAGCAACAATCTTACCATAATGGTTCGCAATTGGAAAAATCAAACGTTCAGCAAATAAAAAATACGGTTCACCATATTCACCTTGCTTATAAAGCCCAAGCTCTACTAATTTTTTTAATTGGTAATTTTTTTGCTTAACAAATTGCGTGACCATTTGCCTATTTGGCGCATAACCTAAAGCAAATCTTTGTTGCATTGCTGGCGGAATATTACGTTTTTTAAGATAGGCTAGTACCTGCTGGTTAGCAGCTAGCTGAGCTTTAAAAAACTCGGTAAATTCTGCAAAAATTTGATAATCAGCCTGATTTTGTTCATAAATCTCAGGTGCCTCTGCTTTGGGCAAAGCCATGCCTGCTTGCTCAGCCAGAACTTTTACTGATTCAATAAAATCTAATTGTTCATGCTCTCTGACAAAGGTAACGATATCACCATGCGCGCCGCAACCAAAACAATGATAGCTCCCACGATCATCACTTACTACTAAAGATGGGGTTTTCTCATTATGAAACGGACATAGGGCTTTATAGCGCATAGATCCTGCAGGAATTAATTTGATATATCTGCTTAATACTGAACTTAAAGGCAGACGATTTTTAAGATCTTGAATAAATTCTTGAGAAAATTTCATTTTTTCATTATAAAGAGTGACCGGCAGCACTCAAAAAATATAATAAATTACTAATAGTTAAGCGCAGTGAATATTATCGGCTTTAGCAGCGTATATCATAAAGAAGTAAAAAGATTTATCAAAGTATATAATCAAACCTTAATTTCGCCTATTATAAATTCTTTGCTTTTCCTGGCAATTTTTATGCTGGCCATTGGTAGCCGCATCTCTTTTGGCGAAGATATTTCTTTTGGCTCTTTTATGGCACCTGGTTTAATTGCCATGATGATTATTCAAAATGCTTTTGCAAATTCTTCTTCATCTTTCACTATGGGTAAGGTTTTAGGACATATCATCGATTTTTTAATCCCACCTTTATCTGCGACTGAGCTGACTTTAGCGATTGTTTTAGCAGCTTTAACTAGAGGAATAATTGTGGGCATTTTAGGATTTTTAGCAATTAGTGTATTTATTCCGATCGGTATCGCACATCCTATCATTGTGCTAACTTATTTTATCCTAACCAGCTTTGCTCTTGGTTTAGTTGGCCTATTATGCGGACTTTATGCTAATAGCTTTGACCAAATGTCTGCCGTTACTAGCTATGTGATTACTCCTTTAGCATTTTTATCAGGAACATTTTACTCGGTAAAAGCACTACCGGATTTTTGGTATCAAGTTAGTCATTATAATCCTTTTTTCTATATGATCGATGGCCTACGTTATGGCTTTATCGGTTATCATGATGGTAATATTGCATTTGGTATCACCTATCTCATTATCCTTAATATTGTCTTATTACTAGGCACAATTTATTGGATCAAAAAAGGCTATCGTATCAAAAATTAGGTAATTATGATTTTAGATATTATTACTTGGCCTGATCTGCGCCTCAAAGAAATTTCTGAACCGGTCAACAAGGTAGATAAAAAATTACAAAAATTCTTAGATGATATGTTAGAAACCATGTATGATGCAAGCGGTATTGGCCTTGCAGCTGTACAGGTTGGTGTCTTAAAGCGTATCTTAGTAATTGATGTTAGCCATGGTAAAGAGCGTTATCCAGAGCTTAGCGCCGAGCAGCATGAGCCATTATTTTTCATCAATCCTGAAATTATTGCTAATTCTAAAGAACAATCCGAATTTAATGAAGGCTGCCTGTCTTTTCCTGGTCAATATTCTAAAGTAACCCGCCCTGAAAGCGTTACAGTAAAATATTTAGATTATCATGGTAAAGAGCAAACTATGGAAGCACATGGTATTTTGGCCACTTGTTTACAACATGAAATGGATCATCTAAATGGTGTAGTATTTGTTGACCATGTCTCAAAATTAAAGAGAAATATGATTTTAAAAAAGCTAAAGAAACAACAAAAATTTGAGGAATAAATCTAATGAGTAATCCTAACCTCCCAGCTAAAATAGATAATATCGCTGATTTAGTTAATAAATATGAATTATTTGTTTTAGATATTTTCGGCGTAATTCATGATGGTAATGAACCATATCCTAAAATGATGGATGCACTAAAAACCATCAAACTTGCTGGCAAACAAATTTGCTTTCTTTCTAATGCGCCAAGACGTGCCGATAAAGCTGAGGCAGTATTAAATAAATTTGGTATTGATGATGATTTTTGTGATTATGTGCTAACTTCTGGTGAATATGCTTTTCATCATTTTGTCTCACATAGTGAAGCTGGAGAAAAATTCAAATATTATTATTTAGGACCAGAAAAAGATCGTGATTTACTTAATGGTTCTGGTCATCAAGAAGTTAGTGATCCCACCGCTGCAGACTTTGCTATTGCTACTGGTTTAGATTTAGGCCAACAAGTAAGCGATATTGCAGATCAGCTTGAAGCTCTTAAAGCAGCTAAATTAAAATTATATTGTATTAATCCTGATAAAACTGTGCATAAACAATCTGGTTTAGTACATATTTGCGCAGGCTCTGTTGCAGCTGAATATAGCAAAATGGGTGGTGAAGTAGAATATTTCGGCAAACCTTATCAAGGTATTTATGAAGAATTAATCGCCGAATTTTTATTGCCTAAAAATAAAATTCTTTGTGTTGGTGATGGTCTAGAAACTGATATTAAAGGCGCTAATCAATTTGGTTTAGATTCTCTATTCATTACTTCTGGTATGTTTTCACCTGAATTAGAGCAAAAAATTGGTGAGGATCCTGATCCAGAAAAACTTGCAGCTTTAATTGCCAAACATGGTTGGCAACCTAATTATTATGCTTCATTATTTGCTTAAAACGCAGCCTAGCTATGGATATCATTAAAGATTTTCGCCAGCAAATTATCGCAGCTTGTCAGCAAGAAATTGCCAATCTACCTGATAAGTTAAGCGCTAAAATTACTTTGGAAGCACCTAAAGATAGTCAACATGGTGATTTAAGTACTAATGCTGCTTTGTTACTTTCTGGCATTAGTAAACAAGCACCTATAAATTTAGCAGAAAATCTTAGTAAGCTATTTAAAGAGAAATTTAGTTTTTGTAGTGAGATCTCTATTGCTAAACCAGGCTTTATTAATTTTAAAATGCAGCCTGCTTTCTGGCAGAATTCTGTAAAGGAAATTTATCTTAATCCTGATTTCGCCAAAAATAATCTAGGCAATAATGAGAAAATAAATATCGAATTTGGTTCACCAAATCCTACTGGACCTTTACATGTTGGTCATACGCGCGGTGCAATTTTTGGTGATGTATTGGCTAATATTTTAAATTATACAGGCTATCTAGTAACTAAAGAAAATTATGTAAATGATGCAGGTAAGCAAATTGATGTTCTCGCTAAATCTCTATATTTGCGCTACCAAGAAATTGCCAATAATGAGACTTTAGAAATCCCAGAAGGGCTTTATCCTGGTGAATATTTAATTCCAGTTGCAGCTGATATTCATGCAAAATTTGGCAATGAATTTTTACAACAGGATGAGCAACAATATCTGGATAAATTTAAAAGCCTCGCCGTAACTGCCATGCTTGAATTAATCAAACAGGGCTTTAGTAAATTAGGCATTAAACATGATGTGCATTTTTCTGAAAAAACTTTGCATGATAATCAAGCAATCAAAACGCTAATTGAGAAATTAAGCTCCGAAGGCAAAACATATCAGGGCTGCTTACCTAAACCTAAAGGTACTAGCAGTGAGGATTGGGAAGAGCGCGAACAGCTGCTTTTTCGTACTACTGATTTTGGTGACGATATTGATCGGGCTTTACAAAAAAGCGATGGTAATTGGACCTATTTTGCTGCTGATGCAGCCTATCATCAAAATAAGCTAGAACGAGGCTTCAAAAAGATGATCCTAATTTTAGGTGCTGATCATACTGGCTACCAAAAAAGAATGCAGGCTATGGTTAGCGCTCTGAGTGATGGTGAAGCCGAAATTCAAATTAAACTCTGCCAGATTGTTAAATTTTTAAATAATGGTGAAGCTGTTAAAATGTCTAAACGAGCTGGTACATTTTTAACTGCAGAAGATGTAGTAAATGAAGTTGGTATGGAAGCTTTACGCTTTACGATGCTAACGCGCAAAAATGATGCACCTCTTGATTTTGATTATGCCAAAGTAGTTGAGCAATCTAAAGATAATCCAATTTTTTATGTGCAATATGCTCATGCCCGTATTTGCTCAGTATTACGCCAAGAAAATTATGCTAGCACAGCCCAAGATCTAGAACAGGTAAAATTACTTACCCTACCGCAAGAACTAGAATTGCTTAAACAATTAAATTTACTACCTAATCTACTA
Source organism: uncultured Rickettsiales bacterium (assembly GCA_963991775.1). Taxonomy (GTDB): domain Bacteria; phylum Pseudomonadota; class Alphaproteobacteria; order Rickettsiales; family JABIRX01; genus CAXDRM01. The sequence continues at coordinate 7,779 of CAXDRM010000036.1, forward strand.
GAAAATATTAGTCAGAATTATGAAGCACATCGTCTGAGCTTTTACCTTTATGATTTAGCAGCTAAATTTCATAGCTATTGGAGTTTAGGTAATACAAATAATGCCATGCGCATTATTAGCTCTGACAAAAATATTACTGAAGCAAGGCTTATCTTGCTCAAAGCAGTAAGAAACACGCTTTCTACTGGACTTAAATTATTTAATGTTGCACCATTGGAGCGGATGTAGCACAAATTATTCGAGAGCTAAGCAGATAATGGCACTGTTCAAAAACAAATATTTCCTCACAATTTTTGCAAGCATAATCATTTTTAGTTTTTTTAAGCTGATTTATAATGCTTATCGTATGCAACATGATTTTGCCCTTTATGAAGATATTGAATATCTCTATGCTGAGCATGAGCCAATCAAGATTTTTCCTAAAGCAGAAACTGCACCATCTTTAGAAAATGATAGTAAAGTCTATGAGTTTCTAAGCCAAGATGATTGGCAGTTAGAAGCACCTATAGCACCGGCGAAACCGAAGCCAGCACCGGCTAAAAAAGCGGTGAAAGAAACTGCTTCAACTACTAACCCTAAAGCGGGCGAAACTGTTGATTATCAAAAATATAAAATTAAAATTACTAGCAACAAGCCAAAAACTACCACAAAAAGCAGCAGCAAAAATATGGTGCAGCTTGGTGCTTATCGCTCTTTAGAAAAAGCCGAATTTGAGTGGCACCGTATTTCTGGTAATTTACCCAAATTAATGAAGAATAAAGAATTTCTAGTAGAAAAAGCCTATTTAAATGATAAGGGTGCAATTTATCGACTTAAAGTAGGACCATTTAGTAATTCGCAAAGCGCTAAAAATTTCTGTAATTCTCTGCGCAAAAAACAACTTGATTGCTTTTTAACCGTAAATTAAATGCAGAATCTCCCAGTTATTTTTGGTATTTCTACCTATCAACTTACTGAAGCAGAAATAGATTTATTTAAAAGCTCTTCACCTTATGGAATTATTTTATTTGGGCGCAATATCCAAAATTTGCGCCAAACATATAATCTTTGTCAATCAATCAAAGCCATAGATCCGCGCATTAAAATTTTGATTGATGAAGAAGGCGGCAGAGTCACCAGATTAAAAAATATCTATCCTGAAATTTTACCTGCAGCGGCTAGTTTAAATAATGAAGCAGATAAGATTATTGCTTGTTATAAAGAAATGGCTGTGCGTCTAAAAAAATTGGGTATTGACGTATGTTGCGCACCTGTAGCTGATTTGGGACAAGCTATTACCCATGAGATTATTGGCGATCGTGCTTTTAGTGACGAGCCTGAAAAGGTTATTGCTTCTGCTGGCTTAGCATCACAAACTTTACTTGATCAGCACATCTTACCAGTAATCAAACATTTACCTGGTCATGGTCGTGCTAAGGCAGATTCGCATCTAGAATTACCACGCATCACTACTAATTTACGTGAATTGCTTGCTACAGATTTTAAAATTTTTGCACAATTAAATCAGTTTCCTCTGGCGATGACTGCGCATATTATTTATGATGCTCTTGATCCAGAATTACCTGTTACTCTTTCTAAAAAAGCTCTAAAATTTATACGTGAAGAGCTAAATTATCAGGGCAAAATTATGACTGATGATCTTAATATGTTGGCTTTGGCAAAATATGATTTAGCAAGCAGAGTTAATTTGGCTTTAGAGGCAGGCTGTGATTTAATTTTACATTGTAATGGTGTTTACCAAGAAATTTTAGAAATTACTAAATTGCTTAAATGAAAAAAATCTTAGAATTTGTTGCTAAACATAATATTAAAATCACCGCTATTACGATTTTAATTCCCATATTTTTTCAGCTTAAAGCAATTTTTCTACCACCAATTGTGGCGCTCTATGATAAATTACCTTCTTTTAGTAGAACTTATGATGCGATTTTAAGCATTAGAGGACCTTTTAGTAGCCCACCAAAAATACATCCTAATGCGGCATTAATTACAGAAATCACTGATAAATATCAAAAAGCAGGTTATTCCGCCTATAGTAGTGAGGCCTTAAAATTTGTACTTATCGAACTGCTTGATATTCCTAAGCAGAATCCTAACAGTGAACCAAAAATTATGGAAGCAATTGATAAATTAACCAGCTTTGATATTAGTCTTGCCCTGAAGATTCTTAATGAAAATTATAAAAATTACAAAGCACAAAATAAGCCACTAAAAGAGGTTAAATTTTTAGGTTTAATCGCTATTGTTAGCTCACTTAAAGATCCTATTAAAGCAGTTAAAATATATAATCAGGCATTAGCTGTAGATAAAACTAACATCTTTATTTTAAATAATATGGGGCAGCTTTATTTAGAAAATGAGGATTATGAGAATGCTGCAGAATTATTTAACCAAATTATTAATATCTCAAAACGTGCTGCTAAACCTGAACACACAGCTTTAGGTTATAATAATTTAGGCGTACTTTATCTGAAACAAGATAAATTTTTATTAGCACAAAAAAACTTTGAAACCTCACTAAATATTTATCAAAAATATCAATTAGGTTTAATTACGGCCAATCAATATACTAATTTAGCAATTATTTTTGAGAAGCTGGATGATATTGAAAAAGCCTGCAGTAATTATCGTAAGGCGCGCATTATCTATTATAAAAATTATCAAGAACATTTAGTAGAGCGTACTCTTAAAAAATTAGAAGATTTAGAATGTCTGTAAATTATTTAATCACCAGGATTCTATTAATCTTTCCTACTTTATTTTTCATTATTTTGCTTAATTTTACCATTATTCAATTTGCACCTGGTGGGCCGGTGGAACGCACTATTGCCTTACTTAGCGGTAGTGCAGATCTTGGCCAAAATCAATTTAGCGAAACTAGTACAATCCAAAATAATGCTAATAATAATCAGGCAAATCTCCAGCAAAATTCTAACTATGCAGGTAGCCAAGGTTTGGATCCACAAATTATTGCAGAAATTGAGCAGCTTTATGGTTTTGATTTGCCAGTTACAGAACGTTTTTTCAAGATGATCAAAGATTTTCTGAGCTTTGATTTTGGTGAAAGCTTTTTTAAAGGCAAACCAGTAATCGATTTAATATTAGAAAGATTACCTGTTTCCATTTCGCTAGGACTTTGGTCAACCTTGTTAATCTATTTAATTTCAATTCCTTTAGGCATTGCCAAAGCAGTACGTAATGGCTCTAAATTTGATTTTTATACTAGCTTGATCATCTTTATTGGTTATGCCATTCCTTCCTTTATTTTTGCCATTTTGCTTTTAGTTTTTCTGGGTAAAGGTGGCGTGCTACCTATTTTCCCAATTTCTGGACTCACTTCAGATAATTTTGCTGAATTAAGCTTCATGGCTAAAATTAAGGATTATGCTTTGCATTTAACCTTACCTACTATTGCTTTAGTGGTGGGCGGTTTTGCTGCTTTAACTATGCTTACTAAAAATAGCTTCTTGGAAGAGGTAAATAAAGAATATGTCCTAACTGCTCGGGCCAAAGGTGCTACTGAGCAACGTATTTTATTTGGTCATATTTTTAGAAATGCCATGTTGTTAATTGTCTCACAAATTCCTGAGAATTTAGTTAAGATCTTATTTACAGGAGCCTTATTAGTTGAAATTATCTTTTCTTTAGAAGGATTAGGGCTATTAGGTTTTGAGGCGGCATTAAATCGTGATTATCCGGTGATCTTTGCTAGCTTATATATTTTCAGCCTGATCGCTCTTGTCTTTAATGTGGTTGGCGATATGATGTACGCCATTATTGATCCAAGAATAACTTTTGCAAGTAGTAGAAATGGCTGACATGTTCGCAAATGTCTTAGAACAGGCAAAAAAACTTAAAGAAGATTACGAAAAACAACAACAAGAATTCAAAACTCAAGAATTCTCTGGTTCATCTGGTGGTGGCTTAATTAATGTTACTCTCACTGGCGATGGTAAAACTAAAGACTTAACTATCGATCCTAGCCTGGTAAAAGATAATGATTTAAATATGCTCCAAGATTTAATCATAGCCGCTTTAAATAGCGCACATGACAAATTAGATGAAGCATCAGGTGCTACAAAAAATAATATGGCTTCTGATTTTGGGGCTAACTTAAATATCCCCGGCCTAGACAAAATTTTCTAAAAAATCAACGCGATCTTAATTCTCGCGGCGTAGGATAAAATAATTATGTTTCAGTACATAATTATTTTACAGAGTTTCGTCGATAAGCTTTCTGTGCTGCTCAAGTA
>CAXDRM010000037.1:0-11876 GCA_963991775.1 uncultured Rickettsiales bacterium
TTTTTCAGCTGTTCTTGGGCCTTACAAATCTCTTGTAACAGCTCAGGATCTCTCATTAAGTCAGCAATTAAATTAGCTACTTCGCGTGCATCAAAATTATGTTCTTCTACCAAATAAGCCGCATTATTATCGGTTAAATATTTTGCATTATATAATTGATGATTATCTTTTGCATAAGGAAATGGCACTAATATAGCTGTTTTACCTACTGCCAAAATCTCTGCAACTGATGATGCACCTGCCCGAGAAATAATTAAATCTGCTGCTGCAAAATGCTCAGCTACATTATGAAAGTAACTTTGTAATTCTGCTTTAATATTTTGCTCTTGATAGAATTTATTAAGCTGCTCTAATTGCGATTCTCTTACCTGCTGCGTTACTACAATATTTTTACGCAAATTTTTATTTAAATTGGTGATAATATCTTGCAACATCCTACTCAGGAAAGCAGCACCTTGGCTACCACCTAAGACTAAAATTTTAAATTTCTTAGAAGTAGTTTTTTTTAGCTGCTTAAATTCTTGACGCACTGGTAAGCCAGTTAGCTTAATTTTAGCAGGATAAGCAGCAAAACCCTGCGTTTCAGGAAAGCTACACGCAATATATTTAGCATATTTAGCAAAAAATTTATTCTGACGTCCCGCAATCATATTTTGCTCATGAATGATAAGTTTAGTACGCGTAATTAATGCAGCTAAATTAGCAGCAAAAGCTGAATAGCCACCAAAACTTACAATATATTCTGTTTCAACATTCTTAAGATGCTGAATAATAATGCGTAGCTGCTTGTAAGTACCCCATAAAAATGCCAATAATTTAAAAGGATTTTTACTTAAGCGATATGTTTTAAAAATCTTAACTTCATAAGGTAATTCTTGTTGCAAATATTTAGCACAACGATCATCTGAAAAAAGATAAGGACGATATTTTTTAGAATTTAACTGAGCAGCTAAAGCCAAAGCTGGTGAAAGATGTCCACCTGTACCACCTGCTGCTAGTAAGATATTTATTTTAGGTTTCATTGATTTCGCTTATAATGACCAAAATTATCCTGAGTGAATTTAAGCAATATACCAAATAAAATACCAGTAGCAAGCATTGCCGAACCTCCATAGCTAAGTAAGGGTAATGTAGTTCCTTTAGTTGGCACTAAATTTAGATTACCACCTACATTTACCAAAATCTGAAATGCTAACTGCATAGCTATACCTGCTAAAACTAACTTGGCAAACTGATCCTCACTAAATTTAAATTTTAGCCAGATACGATAAAATATAAAAAAATAACCTGCTAAAACCACAAAGCTCATTATTAAACCCAGCTCTTCAAACATTGCAGCAAAGATAAAATCTGTATGAGCATCAGGTAAAGTAGTTTTAACCTCACCTTCGAAAAGACCTTTGCCCCATAAGCCACCAGATCTTATCGCCTCTAATGATTTCTCGACTTGATAGGTAGGACGATCACCAGAGAATAAAAACATATCTATCCTAAAACGCACATGGGCAAAGCTAAAATATAAGACCAAAACCGCTACCAAACCTAGTAAAGCAAGTAGTAATACTACAATATAAGGCAAAGCTGCTAAAAAGATCTGCACTGCCCAAACTGCACAAAAGCCTAAAGTCATCCCAATATCAGGCTGTAAGACTAAACCACAAACTGTAAGAGCAAAAATTACTAATGAGCTAGTATAATAACGATAATCTTGGCGTACAAATTTACGCGATAAAAACCACGCATTTAAAACAATAAAAAATGGCTTAAGAAATTCTGATGGCTGCAGTGAAAAACCAAAAATATTCAACCATCTTTTGGCACCTTTTAATTCAGCAGACATAAAAAGCACCATAAAAACTAAGCATAATGCGCCCAAGAAGCCCAGCAACGATAACACCCTAATTTGTTGAGCAGAAAATAAGCTAGTAACTATAGCGATCATTAAAGCCAGCACCAGAAAGAATAAATGTTTAGTGTAAAAATAAGAGCTATTTAAACCTATGCGCTCTGCTACATAAGGACTAGCACTAAAGGACATGATTAAGCCAAATGCAGCCAGCAAGAGCAGTGCAAAAATAATATTATGATCTAGAGCAAACCACCATTTTGCTAATTTATTACTAGATCTTTTATAGAGAATTTGCGTCATGCTTATTATCCTATTTTTATTTTGAAAATCTGAGTTAATTTAGGTTCTCGAGTGGCGCGAATAAAATGAGCGCTGTACCGAGAGATCCTTTAATTATCAATAATAATTATTTAGACTCAACAGGGCCTTTCGGTACAATTTTTGCCTAACGCCAAAAATCACTCAAGGACCTAAACACTAAATCTTCTCATAAATATTAATAAAATCATTACCTCTAGCGACAAAATTCTGCCACATATCAAATGAGGCTGCTGCCGGTGAGAATAATAAATTTAATTCAAGATTTTCTTGTTGTGCTAGAGCAAAAGACTGGTTAACTGCCTCTGCTAAATCAGCACATAATATATAATTATGATAATTAGCTTGCTCCAATTGAGTTTTGAATAATTGCTGTGATTCACCTATTAAAGCAATAAATTTCACCTTAGCTAATTCTGGCAGTAAAATCTCTATACCACCTTCTTTAGCAATACCTCCTAAGATAAGAAAAATATCATCTAACTGCTTTAAAGCGTTTAAAGTACTTTCAGCATTAGTAGCTTTACTATCATTAAAAAAATTAACTTTATTTTTTTGCCCTAAAAATTGCATACGATGTTTAAGCGGCACAAAAGATTGTAAAGCTATATAAAACTGCTCATTAGTTAGACCAAGCTGATCTTTTATTATAGCAGCTGCTATAATATTTTGTTTGTTACCAAATAAGGCTGGATTTACCTGCAAAGCAAATTTCTCCTGCTTAGCATGTAAGATATTATCAGTAAAATAGTAATCTGCCTCCTGCTGATCTTTAGAAAAGCTAGTTTTTGCACCCACCTCACTATTAAAAACCTGTTTAGAATATTGATCATCAATCCCAATAATTTTTTGCGCCTCAGCCTTTAAAGCTGCATTCTTAAAAATATTTAGCTTAGCCTGTTTATAGCCCTGCATATCACCATGTCGATCTAAATGATCTGCGGTAAGATTTAACCAAATTGCATAATCAAAAGCTAGTCGCTCAATAAGCTCGAGCTGAAAAGAAGATAATTCCAAAACATAGTAAGAATCTGCTGAATCTTCTTGCGGTAAATCAAAAACTGGTACACCAATATTACCACCTAAATAAGCTACTAAACCAGATTCCTTCAACAAATGATGGATTAAACTTGCCGTTGTTGATTTGCCATTTGTACCAGTAATTGCAATTAATTTGGCTTTAGGTATTAAATAAGCAAATAACTCTATATCAATAGTAATTTTTACCTGATGCTGACGCGCTAATAATACTGCAGGATGTGGCTCTGGTAATGAAGTTGGAATACCTGGGCTGATTAACAAATAATCAAATTGCTGCCAGTCTAAATCTACATAATGACAATAATTTAGATTTGCCAAATCTCCTGGCAACTGCTCTTGAGCTTTTTGATCATCATAAAGATAAAGATCTGCTCCCAATTTATGCAGTACTCTAGCTGCAGCAATACCAGAGATGCCTAAACCAAGAATATAGATTTTTTGTGTAGCAAAATCCATCTATCTTAACTTTAAAGTGATCAAACCAATAATCGCCAAAATAATCGTAATAATCCAGAATCTGATCACAATAGTAGATTCTGACAAACCTTTCTGCTCATAATGATGATGAATTGGCGCCATTCTAAATACTCTTTTACCAGTAAGCTTAAATGAGTAAACCTGAATAATTACCGATAAAGCTTCAATCACAAATACTCCACCAATAATTGCTAAAATAATCTCATTTTTAGTAATGATACTCATCGTGCCTAATAAAGCTCCTAAAGATAAACTGCCCGTATCACCCATAAAAATCTTTGCTGGCGGAGCATTATACCATAAAAAACCTAGTGAGGCTGCCACAATTGCTGAACCAATAATCGTTAACTCACCTGCCCCTTCAATATAAGGCAAATGTAAATATTCAGCATAGATTGTATTACCAACTAAATAAGCAATTAGTGCAAAAGAAGCTGTGGCAATCATAATAGGCACAATAGCAAGACCATCTAAACCATCAGTTAGATTTACCGCATTAGAACAGCCTACAATTACCAACATAGCAAAGGGAATATAGAACCAACCTAAATCAATCACTAAATCTTTAAAGATCGGCACATATAATTTTGTCGCATGTTCTGCTGGTAATATAGCTTGCAACCACAACACAATTAAAGCTGCAAAAGTAAATTGCAAAATCAATTTCTTTTTGCCAGCCACACCTTTAGTATTTTTTTTACTTAACTTAAGATAATCATCAGCTACACCAATACTACCAAAAGAAATAATCACAAAAATCAGCACCCACACATAAGGATTAAGCAGATTAGTCCAAATCAGCAAAGCAAAAAGCACTGAAAAGATAATCATGATACCACCCATAGTTGGCGTGCCCTTCTTAGTAAGTAGATGACTTTTAGGACCATCATCTCTAATAGGCTGACCATCTTTTTGCCAAGATTTTAAAAACTCAATTACTCTTGAACCAAAGATAAAACAAAGCGCTAAAGCCAAGAAAAATGCTCCTCCACTTCTAAATGAAATATAACGAAAAATATTAAAAAAACTGTGATCAGCAAAATATGGGGCAAAAATATTATATAACATGTTTTTATTTTCTTAGTTTCTCCAAAATCTGTTTAGTGCCTATCGCATTAGAAGATTTTAATAACACCACATCTCCTGCTTGAAATTTACTAATAATTTCAGACTCATGACCAGTAACCTCGGCAAAATGGGCAATATGCATTTCTTTTGGTAAAGTTTTAGCCAAATCAGCCATATATTCTCCAACGGTTATAACCTGATCAATTTTATTTTCTAGCAAACAATCTTTAAGAGCTAAATGTTCGGCTAATGCTTGATCACCCAACTCTAACATAGTACCTAAAACTGCCACTTTTCTGCTTTGTTTTGCCTGTGCTATAAGCTTAAGCAATTGTAGAGCTGCCTTGGTTGATACTAGGCTTGAATTATAAGTTTCATCTATAATTTGAATTTCTCCTGTTACAGGTAACGTTTCTATAGTTACTTTACCTCGCCCTGCTAAAGATTCTAATTTAGCAAATTCTTGGAAGGCAAGCTCTGGATCTAAACCTAATTTAGCTAGCACTAAAAATACCGAACTTAAAACCTTAAGCGCCTCAAAATTCAAAAAGCTAGTATTAAGCTGATAGGCTTTAGCAAATAATTTAAAATTAAGCTCAGCCTGCATCTTAACTAAATTTATTGACTCGAGCTGCAAATGCTCAGCTTGCTGACCAAAAGTAAAAATTTGTTCTTTTCTGATATTTTCTTGGAATGCAATCTCCTCTAAATTAGAGTAATATTGATCATCATGATTCAAAAATACCATACTATTCTGGCTCAGACCTTTAAAAATCTCCGCCTTAGCCGCAACAATACCATAAATATCTTTAAAATTGCCTATATGGGCTGAAGCAATTTTAGTAATCACGGCCAAATCAGGCTCAACAAGCTTGGTTAAAAACTCGATTTCACCAGCATGATTCATACCCAACTCAAATACCGCATAATCAGCATCCTCGGGCAAATTAGCTAAACATAAAGGTAGGCCTATATGATTATTAAAATTGCCGCTAGAAAAATAGCATTTACCATAAATTTGCAGTAATTTTGCCAAAGTTTCTTTATAGCTAGTTTTACCTACTGAGCCAGTAATACCAATAAATTTTGCTGCTACATTAGCCCGCTTATATTTAGCCAAAGCAAGTAAGGCCTGATAAGTATCTGCCACAATAATTTGTGCTACTTTTAATTGGGGCATTGCTTTGCTACAAATTAAAGCTACTGCACCTTGAGCCACAGCTTGCTGAGCAAAATCATGTCCATCAAATCTTTCACCATTTAAACATAAAAATATTTCACCTGGCTTGATCGATCTACTATCTATACTAACAGCATTAGCAATAAATTCTTGCTCGATTTCTAGATTTAAGGCTTTGCCTAATTGTTTATTATCCCAAATTGGCAACATATTTTTTTACCATTTCTGTATCAGAAAAATCTTTTTTAACCTTACCAATTATTTGATAAGTTTCATGCCCTTTACCTGCAATAACCACATTATCACCAGGCTTAGCTATTTGCACCGCATATTTTATAGCCATCTCACGCTCAGCAATCTCTTGTGCAGATGGACATGTAGCTAAAATTTCTGCTCTAATATTTGCAGCATTTTCATTACGAGGATTATCATCTGTAATAATAATCTCATCAGCATATTGTTTTGCTATTTTACCCATCAGAGGACGTTTCTCTTGATCACGCTCACCGCCGCAACCAAATAGCAAAATTAACCGGCCCATAGTGAGAGGTTCCAAGCTGGTTAAAATATTTTCAAGCGCATCTGGCGTATGCGCATAATCTACAAAAAATCTAATATCATGCTGCTCTGCTACTAATTCCAAACGACCAGAAATAGGCGCCAACTTAGTAAGTAAAGGTAATAAATCTTGGAGTGTAAAATCTTGCTCAAATAAAGTAAGCAATACAGCTAATAAATTATAATCTTGGAACTCGCCTAATAAATGATGCTTAAACTCAGCAAGTTCTTGCTGATATTTTATTTGCTGCTTAGCATTTTGCTGCAAATCAGCCTGCTCTATTTTAGCATAGGTTACAAATTGCTTAGCTGATTTTTGACAAAGCTGACATAATTGCTGACCATATTGATCATCTACATTAATAATTGCACTACCTTTTAAATGATCGTTAAAAAGCTTAGCTTTTGCTGCAAAATAATTTTGCATATTTTGATGATAATCCAGATGGTCTTGAGTTAGATTGGTAAAAATTGCTTGATCAACTTGTAAATTACCTAGACGCTGCTGATCTAAAGCATGGCTAGAAGCCTCAAAAACCACATATTCTGCGCCAAGCTCTTCTGCCTGTTTTAATTGCTGATAAAAACTAAAAATATCTGCGCTAGTATGAGTAGTATCATGTAATTTTTGTGCGCCAAAAAATACCCCGATAGTACCCATGCTAAAAACTTTCTTTCCAGCTAGATGCAGCAATTGCCTTAGCAAATCTACAACCGAAGTTTTACCATTAGTACCTGTCACTGCGATAGTTTTTAAATTTAACTCACCATAAAAAAACTCTGCTATATCAGGTAATTTTTTGCGTAAATTTTTAAGAGTAAAAACCTGCTGCTGATCTGCATATTCTGGTTTTTCACATAGGATCAGTGCTGCACCTGCTTGTTTTGCTTGCTCGATAAAATTATGCCCATCAAAATTATTGCCGCTAAGTGCCACAAATACAGAATTGGCTTTAACCTGCCTAGAATCAAGCGTAATAGTATCTAGCTTACCAGTTAAAGCGGATTTAATTTCTAAAAATTTAAGAAAATTTTGTAATTCCATCTCTTAACACAAGCCTTACTAAAAATTACAAATAAGATATAAGATTTTTCTTAATTCTAAAGTGGTTTATATTACCCCTTATAAATAAGATAATTTTAATAATTAGGAGGTGTATTTGGAGCGAGATTCCACAGACTTTTAATAACATCAGCTTATTAAAAGACGAGGACTGCCTGAGCGAGCAAATATACCTCCTAATTATTAAAATATTTATACAGTTCCTCAACTAATATATAGTCCAAATATCAACTATCCTTATCAGGTGCTATATTTAAAAGTGGAGCAATACGTTCAATAATTTTTTTCACATAAGGCGCAGCTACCACGCCACCTGTAGCATATCCTCCTGTTTGCTCTGTACCTTTTGGCTCATCTAAAAATAAATATACTAAAAATTGTGGCTCCTCTATAGGAAACACTCCCACAAAAGAAGAAAGCAAACGATCTTCATCATAACCTTTCTTACCCACCTTATGCGCAGAACCTGTTTTACCGCCTACAGAATAGCCTTTTGAATTTGCCCGCCAACCAGTACCTGAAGCAACAACTTCTGCCATTAACTCACGAACTTTTTTACTCGTTTGTTCAGAAATAATATTTTGCCTATCTAAATCTTGCTGCTCTTTTTTTAGCAATGTCGCATCAACTAGATAACCGCCATTCACCATAGCAGCAACAGCTTGTGCTAAATGAATCGCACTTACTGAAACACCATAACCATAAGAGGCTGTAATAGTCCGCGACAAACCCCATCTTTTCGGCATTTTGGCAAAAGATCTTTCTACTAATTCAATATTTAGTGGCTGAAAAAATTTTAAATCTTTAAGAAATTTTTGTTGTAAACCAGCTGGAAATTTTTGCGCAATACGGGCAGTACCAATATTAGATGATTTAGCAAAAACTTTACGAAAAGTGATTTCTTCTTTGATCTTTTTAAAATCCTTAATATTAAAACCATCAATTCTAATATCATCAGACACATCTATCTCATCTTCAAGATTAATTAGCTGATTTTCTAAAGCTAAAGCCATTGTAAAAATCTTGAAAGTAGAACCCATCTCATAAAGCTCATAGCTGACTTTATTATGATAATTTTTATCTACTAAAGTAGCACCTGGATTATAGGGATTAAAATCTGGAAAACTCGAAAAAGCGTAGATTTCTCCTGATGCTACATCTAAGACTACTGCTCCACCACCTAAGGCTGAAAATTCTTGTACCGCATCTTTTAAAGTCTCATGCACAATATTTTGCACATTAATATTTAAGGCTAAATTTACCTGCTGCTGACCAGTCCGCTCCTTAGCAATAACTCGGTCATAATATTTTTCAAAACCAGCCAAACCTATTTCATCATGATCCACAAAACCTAAAATATGCGCTAAACCATTTTTATATGGGTAGAATCTTTTAAGATCCTCATGAAAATGCAAACCAACATGCCCAAAACTATTAATCTCATGCTTTTCTTGCGGGGTTAAATCTCTAATTAATAAAATGCGTCTTTTGGAATTTTTATTACTTAATTTTTTCAGCAATTTTACTTGATCACGATTACCTAAATATTGCTGCAAATCACGCAATATCTCTTCTGCTGAACGAATATTTGCTGGCTCTGCATAAAGTGTGTAAGTAATCAGATTAGTTGCTAAAATTTCGCCATTACGATCTAAAATATCAGGTCTGACAAATTTATTTTGGATTTTGTTACTTATTGTAGAAGTTGGTTCTGCCTTATCTTGCAAGAGATAAACTGCGCGCAGTAGCAAGATAAAATATAAGGCAAATAATATGCTAAAAAAAATTAGCACTCTATCTTTGGGTATATTTCGCACTTGGAGTTATTTCTAAAAGGGAGATTTGCTGACGGGCAGCAATGGCAGCCAAAAATTGCACATTTTTAATCTGTACTATTTTAGGCAAAAAATTATGCAGATCTTGATCATAATGAGCCTGATATAGTTTTTCTAATGCTTGCGGCGTAGTAACTAAGCTAATTTCAGAGCGTAAAATTTTTAAGTAATGCTGCTGCTCTTCTATCTGCTTAGTGATATAAGCAATCTCTGAGCTAAGGCGTAGATTATAATTTTTAAGATTGATTAAGCTAATTAAGCTAATAAAAATAACTAATAATAATCCTGCATTAATCAAGCTATAGCGTGTAATCTGGTTCGCAAAAATCTTTTTCATTTTTTTAATGCCGATCTTAAAATTGCTGAACGAGAACGTGGATTAGCAGAAACTTCTGCTTTACTTGCTTTTAACTTGCGTCCTTTAGTGAGTAGCACTTCTTTTGCAGAAGCTGTTATTTCAGGTAAATAACGATTATTAGCTGTACTTACACTGCCATATTCTTTGATAAAATTTTTAACAATTTTATCTTCTAAACCATGAAAACTAACTACTACTAATCTGCCGCCAGATTTAAGCAAGCTAAGTGCAGCTTGCAAAAATTTACGCAACTCACCTAACTCATCATTGATAAAAATTCTAAGTGCCTGAAAAGTTTTAGTTGCAGGATGAATTTTACCTGGAATATTTTTTTGCCCTTTAGCGCGTGCTACTAATCTAGCTAATTCTAACGTGCTATTAATGGGCTGCTCGGCTCTTGCTTTAACAATATAATGAGCAATTTTGCGCGAACTATGTTCTTCACCAAAATTATAGATAATATCAGCAAGTTCAGTTTCATTATAATTATTTACTACTTCAAAAGCTGAAAGCTCGTTTTTGCCCATACGCATATCAAGATGTGCTTCTTGTTGAAAAGAAAAGCCTCGTTCTGCCTGATCAAGCTGCATAGATGACACACCTAAATCAACTACTAAACCATCTAATTTTGTTATTTGTTTTTGTTGCAACTGCTCTACTATTTGCGAGAAACGCTCATTAATGAAGTGAAATCTAGGCGAAAATTCTTGATGCAAAGCTTTAGCTAAAGATTCGACATTCTGGTCACGATCAAAAGCATAAAGTTGATTTTGGGGATGAGCTTGTAAGATTGCTTTACTATAACCACCTGCCCCAAAAGTACCATCCACATAAAGCCCTTGCTGCTCTGCCCTTAATTCAGTCAAAACCTCGTTAAGCATTACTGGTTTATGTATCTGGTCAGTTTCAAGCATGTGTTCTAATGACAAATTTTTGTGAACCTCGGCTAAAATTAACAGAGCGTGCTTGGATTTTTGATAAGCTCAACTTTTTAAAAACGGAGCGTATAGCGAGGCGCAAAAAAACAATTAAGAAAATTGTTTTTAGCCGCAGCCAGCAGTAAGCTATGCTTACTCTGATACGTGAGTAGTTTGATAAAAATCTACTAAGGCAGATTTTTACCCTTCGGGCTCGCTTTGCTCGTCGTGCGCTAGCGTTGCTAGCTTTAAAATAGTTGAAGCGAATCACTCTGCAGAAATATAGTGTTTCAAAAGCACTATATTTCTGAAAAGCCTGCACGACATGTTGATTTGAGGCGAGGTTTTTCATCATATCTCCCTATTAAATTTTAGCTTGGCACGTTCGGACTTAGCCACCTCCTTCGCCTTACTAAAATATTCCTTAAAATTCTCTGGCTCCCAAATTTCAAATGTGGCCCCCTTTCCTATAAAGAGGGCTCTATCTTGTAATTTTGCTACCTCAATCATTTCTGCTGGCAGGATAATTCTACCATCTGCATCAAGTGGTAATTGAAAACTACCTCCAAGGATTGTGGTTGCAAAAGCATCTCGTTCTTCCGAATATGGATCTAACTGATCTATAGTCTCACTTAATTTCTCTACCCTACTCATGCCACAAGCTTCGACACATTCATTAATGAACGAGCTATAGGCAACGATACCGTTAAATTGCTCAGTCCTAAGCACATTACGATATTGTGAAGGCACTGAAACACGGCCTTTTTTATCAATCTTGTTAGTAAAAGTTGATAGAAAGAGCATTTTCTATATTTTCCTCACCTCAATATGGGTTTTTATGGATATTAACATCTATTTTATGGATATTTATGGGATTTACTTGGATTTGTCAAATAAAATATGGCTTTTGCAGATATCCAGAAAATATGTTACAATATTAGAAATTTATTAGAGATTTATTAGAGATTATTTATGAGAGAACAAAAAACAAAACTAAGCACAGCAATTGATGAAGGAAATCTTGAACAGGTAAAAGAAATTGTAACAGTAAATCCAGCCATTATAACTGAAAAGCTTGATAACCTTTGGACCGCTCTTGTAAAATCAGCTACACAAAGTAAAACCAAAATAGCACAATATTTAATAGAGGCAGGAATAAAAAATGGAATTTCCTTAGAAGAACAAAATATTCATCATGCCCTAATTAAAGCC
>CAXDRM010000038.1:0-11772 GCA_963991775.1 uncultured Rickettsiales bacterium
AGACTTTAAAAAAGTCTCTTAGTTTTTGCTTGCTTAATGGGGAGCAGTACAAATTGATCGTACAGGTGTCAGTGAAAAAACGGCGAAAGAGTTAGCGAAAGTTCTACCTACTGTGTCATGGCATACTTTAAATATTAGTGATAGTCCAGATCTGGAATTTGATGATGCTTTGAAAATCGCGCGAGCTATATCAAAAAATACATCATTATCTAGTGTTGAATTTTTTAATCATTTTAATGTTGATCAGCGAACACAGCTTCTTGAGGAGATGAAAGGCAATATTTCAATATTATTTCTTTACATGAATACTAAAGAGTCGGGAAGGTTTAATGATGGTCCAATAACTCCTTTAGGACGTGATATTCGCGACTTTAATGAAAGAAATAGAAATATCGCAGAAAACATGATAACAGGGCGCTTTCGTCGTTTAACAGAAGATGATAAAGCATTGATATTATCTTCTCGTGAAAATGCTCTTTATGCTTATCAGCTAGTTATAAATGCTAAGCAAAATGAAGGTAAAAATCTTTTTGATAGCACTAATGAGGCAATAGAATTGCTATCGCGAGATAAATTTGGTGAGAAGCTGATGAATATGGCGCTAGATGACAGTATTTCTAAGAAAGTGGCAAGTCAATTAGAGGGTAAATCAGAATATGACACAGGTGTTTTTACAAAATTGATTAAAGAAAATGTTCTTTCTGGAGAAGCAAAAACTGATGTTGCGGCTTCTCAATCAAAAGTAAAACCTTCGATAGAAGATATAATAAAAGAGCAAATTGAAAAAGATAGCAATACCGATAGTTTTGCTGCAAAAGAAGCTGCAAAAGAAGCTGCAGAAAAAGCTGGTGAAGGTAAAGGTGGTGGCGGACGTGCTATCGGTTAGTAAATAATTGTAGTAACTGCTTGTTAGCTAGGGGCTTTGTATTGTTTGTAAAGCCCCATCTTCATTTGAGCTAGCTACAAAATTATGTTTAATTTCGTTATAATTTAAAGAAGGTGTCAATATGTTTAAGAATGAAAATGCAAAGCAGGCTTTAGTTTTTTTTGCAGGACGTCAGTTTGATAAGGCTATCTCAAGTTTTAACTCAGCAATAGCAGATATAGGAGAAACTGATACTGCGCAATTAGCAAAGATTTATAAAACTATGGGTAGCGTATATATAGCAAACAAACAAAATACAGATGCTCTAGCTGCCTATAATAAAGCTTTAGAGATTTATCAGCAGCATTTGCCTGCAGAACGAACTGAGATGGAATTAATATCAAGCAAAATAGAGGTATTAGAACATGAATGCGAAGATCAAAAACATATAAAGCAATCTTCTTCAGCTGCAGATAGTATTTTGACAGATGAACAAGCTGTGGAGAAAATTGCTATAGCCAGATCTTGTAGAGAAAGCGGGCAGTTTCAAGAGGCTGAAAGATTATATAAAGAGATCTATAGTAGTTTGCAGCAACAAGATCAAGGTCACCCTTTGCTCGTTAGTATTGATAGAGGTTTTGGCAAGATATATTTACAGCAAAAAAAATTCGTAGAAGCTTCAACATGATTAGATAATGTTGAAAAGAAAATTAGACAAGATGTTAAAAATTATGATATTTTTATTAAAAACGAGTTTGGTGACATAGCAGAGTATCGGAAAAATAATTTTAAGCATCTAAAGGATTGCTCCGAAATAGTTAAACGTTATGAAAGTAAGAATGTTCTAATAGAAGAATCTGAAGATGAATATAAAGAAGCTAAACTCAAAATAGCAGAGTATAAACGTTTTCACGACCATATGGAGATAGGTAAGAAATTGTATCTTAATTATGCTGATGTATGGGAAGATTTAGGAAGTGCTTTATATGAGCAACAAGATTATAAGAAAGCTGGCAGGTCTTTTCAGGAAGCATTACGGTTGCAAGAACAATGTGTGTATGTCAATGCAATGACGCCAATTTTATATTATAAGCTAGGGGATTGTCTTTGTCAGCAAAACGAATTTGTTAAGGCAGAAGAGCAGTTAAAATTAGCTGAGAATTCATTAAATAAATTAGAAAATACAAATGATAAAAAGAAAGAATTTCTTCCAAAAGTTTATGACAAATTGCATTGGTGCCTTAGTAACTTAGGAGAAAACAGAGCTGCAGAAGCTGCACATTATCGTCAAAAAAATCCAGAAGCGTACAATTTGAAAGAAAGTAGTCATGCTTTGTTAATAGCGTATAAGCCTAGTAAGTCTCACTTGCTTTAGTATAGATGTATTTTTTGATAACCTTGGCCTTCGGCCCGTTCGACAAGCTCAGGGGAGCCAGGCTCAGGCACCGGTTCTCAAGCGCTGTCAAATCAGTATAGTGAGCTTGCATTTTTAGTGAACCCAACTATTTAAAGAAACGCAGTGTATAAGCTTAGTAAGTCTCACTTGCTTTAGTATGGGTGTATTTTTAATGAGTTCAAATTACGAGGAGCGGAGCGTAGATAGCTACGTAAGCACCGCAGTAATTTGAGACGAATTACTCTGCTGAAACAGTATTAGCACAGCTAATCTGTTTCAGAAAAGACGCCATAAGCTTAGAGCTTCTCACTTGCTTTAGTATAGATGTATTTTTGCTGAGCATTGTCAAATCAGTATAGTGAGCTTGCATTTTTAGTGAACCCAACTATTTAAAGAAACGCAGTGTATAAGCTTAGTAAGTCTCACTTGCTTTAGTATGGGTGTATTTTTAATGAGTTCAAATTACGAGGAGCGGAGCGTAGATAGCTACGTAAGCACCGCAGTAATTTGAGACGAATTACTCTGCTGAAACAGTATTAGAGTAGCTAATCTGTTTCAGAAAAGACGCCATAATAAAGCAAGTGAGAAAGGTAGTGTATAAGCCGGGTTCTGTTCTAAACAACTATTCATCTAGGATAATCATCACTAATTACCTCAAGCAGCCTACCCGCATGACGAGTTGGGAGACTCATAAAGTCATGCCTATTTGGCCTTGCTCCGAGTGGGGTTTACCATGCGTTTTCTATTACTAGAAAACCGGTGAGCTCTTACCTGCACCATTTCACCCTTACTTCAACTATCCGATATTTAGTCTAGCATGCTTGTATTTTTGCTGAGTTCAGATTGCGAGGAGCGGCGCGTAGTAGACCTACGTAAGCACCGCAGCAATTTGATACGAAGCACTCTGCTGAAACAGCATTAGAGTAGCTAATCTGTTTCAGAAAAGACTGCATGATAGGCTGAATAGGGGATAGTTGAAGCGGTATATTTTCTGCGGCACTATTCCCTTAGATCACTCTAGCTTGGTGTTACCAAGCACTCATTCCC
Organism: uncultured Rickettsiales bacterium; assembly: GCA_963991775.1. GTDB lineage: Bacteria > Pseudomonadota > Alphaproteobacteria > Rickettsiales > JABIRX01 > CAXDRM01. The sequence continues at coordinate 3,309 of CAXDRM010000038.1, forward strand.
ATGGAGCCCGGACTTTCCTCTAGCTAAATGTTAAAATAGCTAGCAGTTGTCACACTACCTTAGAGATTTTATAGCAGCTGTTTTAGAGTTGGTCAAATTTTACAATTATCTGCTAATAGAAGGAGGGTTTTCATCAGACATATATCTTTGGGCAAAGTTTTTAGCAGCATTACCAAACGTCAAAGCTCTTCCAATAGCCTCAGTTATTAATTGTTGATCTTCAGCTGTTACATGGTTACCAGTTAAGAAATTAGCAACATATGCTCCATTAGTTGCACCAGACATAATTATTCTTCGGCCTACAGATAAATCGGCTGCTGTAGCAAATAAGAGAGGTGATTCATCATTAAAAATATTATCTCTAATTATATGTAAAAGCTGCAGCAACTGCTCCAACTATTGCGCCAGTACTCACTGAAGCTGGTGCTACTTGATTTTGCCAAAAATTATCATTTTGTTCTGGTCTCATTTTTGCCTCATATTAAATTGAGGTATATTATAACATAAATTGGGATGGGGTGCAAGGGGTTATCTAAAGGGAAAAGATTTTAAACTAGACTATCTAGAATAACCGCAGCGAAGATAATGAAAAGATAGAAAATTGAATGAATAAAAGCTTTGATGCTGGTTTTATCATTAGGTTTTAAATAAAGCTTTAAAACAAAATATAAAAAATACAAATTAGCAGCACTAGCTATAATTAAATAAATTAGGCCCATCTTGCTGCTATAAAAATATAAAGCAGTACTACAGGCAATAAGAATAAAAGTGTAAATTAAAATATTAAGCAAGGTATGTTTTTCGCCTTTTACTACAGGTAACATCGGAATATTAGCAGCGCGATAATCATTATTACGATATAAAGCCAAAGCCCAAAAATGTGGGGGGGTCCATAAAAAGATAATTAAAAATAAAATAAAAGCTTCAGCAGTTACAGTACCTGAAATAGAGCTATAGCTAATTAGTGGAGGAAAAGCACCAGCTGCACCGCCAATTACAATATTTTGTGGTGTGCGTCTCTTAAGCCAGATTGTGTAAATAACTACATAAAAGAAAATTGCTCCAATAAGAATTAAGGTGCTCAAATAATTATCTTTTATGTAAGAAAGCATGATAGCAAAAATGCATAATAATATGCCATAGATTAACGCATCATCATCCGCGATTTTACCAAGAGGAATAGGGCGCTTTTTAGTACGCTCCATGATTTTGTCGATATCTCGATCATACCACATATTAAGTGCAGCAGCTCCGCCACTTGCTAAGCCAATAGCAAGCATAGTGGTAAACATTAGATAAAAGTTTTTTGGACCTTCAGCTAGGGAAAAGCCAGCAATACCAGTAAATATAATTAAAAGCATTACACCTGGTTTTAGCAGAGTGTAATAATCTTTTACTGCTGATTCTGCTGTTTTGCTCATGCTGTTGTCAAAAGTTAGTTGATTACTCAAATAAAAGCTAAAGTTTAGCTGTGCATTCGCGTATCAGGAGCATTTATGCATAGCTGTTTTGCTATCACAAAGCGCAAGCGAATCAGAGCTGAACGGTTGCTTTTATATTTAGCATTTAAAACCCTACTTTATACGAGGTTGAGTTTCAAAGCTATGAAATGGTGGAGGAGAACTTAAAGTCCATTCCAAAGTATTAGCATATTTGCCCCAAGGATTATTACCTGCTTTTTTACCAAATTTTAAAGTATGAAATACGATAAAGATAAATAATAGGGCAGAAGCAAAAGAAATATAAGATCCTATTGAAGAGACATAATTCCACCCGGCATATACATCTGGATAATCAACATATCTACGAGGCATACCAGCAAGACCTAAGAAATGCTGTGGAAAGAAGGTAAGGTTAACTCCAATAAACATAGTAATAAACTGGAAGATAGCTAATTTTTCTGAGTATAATTTACCAGAGATTTTAGGAATCCAGTAATAAAAACCGGCAAAAGCAATAAATAATGCGCCTAGAGACATAGTATAATGAAAATGTGCCACAACATAATAAGTGTCATGTAGCATTATATCTACACCAGCATTAGAAAGTACTACACCAGTTACGCCGCCAACCGTAAATAAAAAGATAAAACCAATTGAATAAAGCATAGGGGTAGTAAAGACTATTGAGCCGCCCCACATAGTTGCAATCCAACTAAAGATTTTAATACCAGTAGGTATGGCAATAATCATGGTAGCGATAGTAAAATATGCTTTAGCATTAAAGTTTAAACCAACAGTAAACATATGATGCGCCCATACAGCAAAACCAATAAAACCAATAGCACCCATAGCTGCTACCATACCAGCATAACCAAATACAGGTTTACGTGAGAAAGTAGCAATAATTTGACTAACTATTCCAAAACCAGGTAAGATCACAATGTAAACTTCTGGGTGACCAAAAAACCAAAATAAATGTTGGTAAAGTACCGGATCACCACCACCTGCAGGATCAAAGAAGTTGGTACCAAAATTACGATCAGTAAGTAACATAGTAATTGCACCACCAAGTACTGGTAAAGCTAAAACTAATAGGAAAGCTGTAAATAAAATAGACCAGACAAATAATGGCATTTTAAGTAAAGTCATGCCTGGGGCACGCATATTAAAGATAGTTACAATAAAATTAATTGCGCCAAGAATTGACGAAATACCTGCTAAATGCAGAGCAAAAATAGCCATATCTACCGCTTTGCCAGGATGACCTAAATCACTGCTAAGAGGAGGATAAACTGTCCAACCAGTACCAGCTCCACCATCGACAAAAGCTGAGCCAAGCAGTAATAAAAATGAAAAGAATAACATCCAGAAGCTAATATTATTTAATCTTGGAAAAGCCATATCAGGTGCACCAATCATTAAAGGTACGAAATAATTACCAAAGCCACCAGTAAGAGCTGGCATAATCATATAAAATACCATGATGAAGGCATGGGCGGTTAAAAACACATTATATAATTGGTAGTTACCATTAAAGATTTGATCACCAGGATACATTAATTCAGCACGCATCGCTACAGAGAATGCTGCGCCAACTAGACCTGCAAAAATTGCAAAAATTAAATATAAAATTCCAATATCTTTATTACTGGTAGAAAATAACCAACGTCTCCAGCCGGTAGGTGCATGATCAGACACTATTTAACCTCAATTAAATTATTAGCAATGGTAAGATTATTTAAGCTGGCGAACTCTTCTTTAGCTTGCTCAACCCAGATAGCAAATTCTTCTTTAGATACAGCCTTAATTTCGATAGGCATAAAAGCATGCAAGATACCGCATAATTCAGAACATTGCCCATAATAAGTGCCGGGCTCTTCGATGTAGATCCAAGTCTCATTAAGACGACCAGGAATTGCATCCATTTTTACGCCAAGCTTTGGCACAGCCCAAGCATGAATTACATCTGATGAGGTCATTTGCACTCTGATGTAAGTTTCAGTAGGTAAGACTATTTTAGTGTCAGTAGCAAGTAAGCGTTGTTCACCAGGTAGAAGATCAGCCTCTTTTTTCATATAGCTGTCAAAATAAATATTACCATGATCAGGATATTCATAGCTCCAATACCATTGACGGCCAACAACTTTAAGAGTCATTTCTGCATCAGGTATAGTGGTTCTTTCTGCTAATTGTTTAATAGAAGGGATGCCAATAATGATTAAGATAATCACCGGTATCACAATCCAAATAACCTCTAAGATTGTGTTGTGTGATGTAGTAGAAGGTTTTTTATTTCTTTTGGCGCTGAAACGAAAGCAAGTAATGATTAACAAAAGTAAAACAAAAGCAACAATACCATACATAAAATACATGATAAAATCATGCATTGCGATAGTATTGCGTGCTAGAGGTGATTTGGGCTCTAAAAATCCTAATTGCCAATTTTCGCCATGAACATTGGCAAAGCTAGTATTAATTTGCGCTAAAAAGCTTAGTAAAAAAAGGTTAAAAAACTTCATTTTTTAAATATTTAATTCGCAGATATTATTACTACTTCTTGATTCAACTTTCAAGTCCATATTTAATTAGCTTTACCTGCTGCTTGTTTCATCAAGAATTTTTTGAGCGGTGGTAATTTATCTATTGCTTTCATGCCTGTTTTGCGTAGTAATTTTAAAAATTTATTATCGCAGGCGAACAAGCTATTTAAGCCATGTGTAACAAAAATTAATGAATTAATATCAAATTTACGGCGGCGCATAAATTCACCTAAAATTTTAGAGCTGCCAATATCTAATTCAGTAACAAGTTTTTGCTCAGTCATAATTTCTAGCAAAGTTTTAATATCACGAATAGTTAGGTTAAAACCCTGTCCTGCTAAAGGGTGAATACCATGTGCTGTATCGCCCATTAAAATAATACGTTTAAAAATATTTTGTGGAGCCTTAACTAAATTTAAGGGAAAGGCTTGCAGATCTTCGGTTAATTTAGGTGAGTCAGCATATTGAGCAGTTTTTTCTGCAAGATGCTCTTCAAGCTTAGCACGTTTAGCTTTTAAAAGTTTTTCTGCATAGAGTGAATCTTCAACCCATACAATAGAAGTTTTTTTGCCACCTTTTAAAGGTAAAAGGGCAAATGGCCCGGCAGGAAGGAATCTTTCAACTGCAATATTTTGATGATCATTTGTATGGCTAATTGTAGCAGTAAGAGCAGTTTGTTGGTAATCATGAAATTTTGTAGTAATATCTAGTTTCTTGCGGATGAAAGAGTTTCTACCATCAAAAGCCAACAGTAATTTAGCTGAGAGTTTTTTACCAGATGAGCTTTTGATTGTGACATCATCTGGATTAATCACTAGATCAGCACAGTCAAAATTTTCATAAAGATCTAATTTTAATTTTTGCTCTTTAATTAATTTGCTCAGATTTTTTTTGAGATCTTTAGCAGTAACCATATAGCCTAAGGCTGCATTACCAAGCATTTGATGATCAAAGATTAAATCAGGTTCGCCATAGCCATCAATCACATGAATTTTTTCAATTGGTGAAAATTCTGACCCTGCAAATAATTGCCATAAATTTTGTTCTTCTAAGAATTTTTTGCTTCCAGCTGAAATAGCAAAAGAACGTTGTTCCATTAATTTTAAATTATCAGCAAGACTGCTTTTCTCGATAAGGGCAGTATTATAATTTTGTGCAGCAAAAGCAGCAGCGGCACTTAAACCTGAAATACCTGAACCAAAAATTATTATATCATAGCTTTTCATATGTAACCTAATTATGCTTGCTAGTAATAGTTATTCTAAATAAATAAATGATTTTATGAAGCGTAAAGATAGTTTTTTAGTGTTTTTTTTAAGCTTAGCGGTGTTGTGCGCTGCTTTAGGAGTGTGGCAGGTAAAACGTTACCATTATAAAAATGAGTTAAACGCTACTTTTCTAACTAGTAAAAAACAGCCTATTTTATATCAAGGCCAAGCTTTAGAGAGTTTTAAGATTTATCAATTTACTGGTTATCTTGCTAAGCAGGGTTTGATTAAATTTGTAGAGCGTCCTTATCATGGAGAAATGGTGCATTTTATTTATACAGTTTTGCAAACTGAGTTTGGGCAAAATTTTGTGTTAGAATTAGGTTATATTGCTAAAGATCAGCAAATTAATATAACCGCTCTAGAAAAATTAAGAGGTGCAAAATTATCACTAAAAATTTTAGGGCGTAAAACTGGGAAGTCTAATTTTTTTACACCTGAAAATAATCCTGAAAATAATCAATGGTACTATGTTGAGCCGCAAAAATTTGCCGAATTTTTTGCAGTGCCTTTAGTTTCTGATTTTTATTTGCAGCTTGCTAAGAGCGATAATATCTTGTTACCAGAAAAATTTAAATCCAGAGAATTGCGGGAAATTAACAACCCACATTTGAAATATATATTTTTTTGGTTCACTATTACTCTAATGATTGTATTTTTGTCTCTAAACTACTATCGCAAAAATTTTGAGACAAGAACAACAACATAATTTACAAAGCTTACTTTATCCTACTGGTCAAACTGAGCTTGGTGCTTTGTTAGATTTTCTTTTAAAGCAAAATAACCCTTCACTTGCTGAACAGCCGCAGGCAATTATTGTGCCACAAGGAGCATTGAGCTATTCTGGTGAATGTGCGGCAGCTGCATATAGCTTACTTACAAAACATAGTAAGCTAAAAAATATTTATCTTTGTGCAGCAGCTGAACAAAGTAGTTTTGCTGGTATTAAACTACCTGCAAAAAATCATTTTTCCGCAGATTTTGCTAAAATAAATTTAGCTACTGAGCAAATAGATAAGTTAATTTCTAGTAATTTAATTAGCTATGATAATAAAGCTTTGCAAAATGAGCAGGGCATTTTAGCTCAGCTGGCTTTTATTCAACATATTTTTGCTGAGCAGGTAAAAGTTACACCAGCACTTATTGGTGATCTTGCTCTTGCAGATTTAACTAAGTTTTTTACTAAAATTTTGCGTGCGCAAGATAGTTTGTTAATTATCAGTACTGATCTTAGTAATAATTTAGATTTAGCTAGAGAGCAGTCGATAGATAAAAAAACTATCAAAGCAGTTGAGAAGTTAGATGCGGATCAATTTTCTACTACACAAGCTTATTTTTTCTCTGCATTACAAGCTATAAGTAACTCGGCTAAACAACTTGATTTAAATATCAAAAATCTGGCTTTTAGTAATTCTAGCCAAGTTAATCATAATCAGGATTATGTTACCGGTTATGCTTCCTTTGTGATTTATTAGAGATATTGGATAAATCATATAAAGAATTAGGAGATGTTACATAGTTTAGAAAGATGCATAGCTATACTCTAGCATCTGATCCTGATTATTCTTAAATTCTTGTATATATTATTATCATTAGTTGTTGCCCTTTCATGCTTTTTGGAGATAATCCAATTTTTACAATAAGACATGTCACAAAAACTTCGTTCTGAATTATTAGTGCCAGCTGGTTCACTAGAAAAACTTAAACTTGCAGTACATTATGGTGCTGATGCAATTTATATTGGTACTCCTGATTTATCACTTAGAACTAAATCGGCAATTACTCTAGAGGATTTGGTTGAAGGTGTTTCATATGCTCACCAATATGGTAAAAAAGTTTATCTTACTCTTAATTTATTTTCGCATAATAGAGATATTGAAAAACTACCTAAATTTGTGGAAACCATAAATCAAGTAAAGCCTGATGGGGTTATTGTAGCTGATCCTGGAGTGTTTCAATATGTTAAGGAAAGAGCGCCACAGCTTGAATTGCACATTTCTACTCAAGCAAATATTTGCTCATGGTTATCGGTCAAATATTGGCAGGACCAAGGTGCTAGCCTTTGTGTGATGGCACGAGAAACTTCTTTTGAAGAATTAGCAGAAATTAGAGAGAAATGTCCTGATATAAAAATTGAAACTTTCATTCACGGAGCAATGTGTATGACTTATTCAGGACGTTGTTTACTATCTAATTTTATGGCTGAACGTGGTGCTAATCAAGGTAATTGTGCGCATAGTTGTCGTTGGCATTATAAGTTACATATGCGTATGCGTGATGGTACGATCCAAGAATTAGAGATTAATGAAGATAATCAAGATATGTTTGAATTCTTACTAGAAGAAGAGGTAAGACCGGGCGAGTTAATGCCTATCGAAGAAGATGCGCGCGGTTCATATATTTTAAATTCAAAAGATTTATGCTTAATGCCCAAGCTGGCCGATTATTTAGAAATTGGCATTGATTCACTTAAAATAGAAGGGCGCAATAAAAGTGAATATTATTTAGCATTAGTCACTCGCGCTTATCGTATGGCTATGGATGATTGGGCGAAGGACCCTGCAAATTTCAAGCCAGAAAAATATATGGCAGATTTAGATGCTTTGGCTAATAGAGGCTATACTCTTGCTTTCCATGAAGGTCGTTTACAAAATCATGCACATAATTATGATAGTGCTAAATCCGCTTCAAATCAGGAATATGCTGGTTTAATTGCTGAGATAACAGATGATCATATAATTGTAGAAGTAAAAAATCGTCTAGTAGCAGGTGATGTTTTAGAGTTTGTTCCTCCAGCTCCTCATCCAACAATTTTACTAAGACTTTACGAATTTAATTTATTACCTAGAAAAGATGGTGGACAAGAAGAGGTTGTAGAGGTTGTAAACCCAGGTTTTAAACCTAGAATAAGAATTCCTTTTGCAGCTTTTGCGCAAGAAGATCCGCAACAAATCAGAAAGATTCTTGCTAAATATGTAGTATTGCGTAAAGAAAAACCTTTAACTGAAGAAGAAATTGCGCGTTTAAAATTAGATCTCGAAGCGCGTAAAATTGAGCAAGGTAAGGGTAGTGATGAAAAATATGCTAAACGTCAAACAGAATTGCAAACCGCACAAGATGAAGCAAATAAGGATAAAATTTTTAGAACTCCAAGAGTAGGTACTGAGGGTTGCTGTGGTAAGGGTTGCAATGGTTGTTTGATATTTTGGCATGA
>CAXDRM010000039.1:0-11553 GCA_963991775.1 uncultured Rickettsiales bacterium
ATCTTAGGACCCTGAGCTTGCAAGCGCCAGCGCAGCAATAGCCGAATGGGCCGTTTGAGTCTGAGTAATTTTTATTAATAACTAAGGGATCTCTCGGTAAAATTTTGCAACAAGTGCAAAATCACTCGAGAACCGATTTAGCTCTTTAGGTCCTTGAGTGGTTTTAGCGCAGCTAAAATTGTACCGAAAGGCCGCTCGAGTATGAGTAATTATGAAGGTAACCTTGTGGTTCGGCACGCTCACCAACCGGTTACATCTTAGGACCCTGAGCTTGCAAGCGCCAGCGCAGCAATAGCCGAATGGGCCGTTTGAGTCTGAGTAATTTTTATTAATAACTAAGGGATCTCTCGGTAAAATTTTGCAACAAGTGCAAAATCACTCGAGAACCGATTTAGCTCTTTAGGTCCTTGAGTGGTTTTAGCGTAGCTAAAATTGTACCGAAAGGCCCGATTATACTAGGTTTTTTAAGTAGTTAAAATTTAATCCATGAAGATACTTGCTTTTGGAAAGATAAAAAATTCGCCATATTCTGAGTTAAGCCAAGAATATCTGAAGCGCTTTAGAGGAAAAGTTGAGCTTAAAGAATTAGCTGTAGGAAAGGGCAGCAAGACTGAAATTATGCAAGCTGAGGCTAAAATTTTACAAGCTGCTTTACCACAAAATTCTTTTAAGATTTTTTTGGAAGTAACAGGTAAAGAATTTACCAGCACAGCTTTAGCAAATTATGTGCAGCAAAAAAAACAGCAGCAGCAAGATTTAGTTTTTGTGCTTGGTGGAGCCTATGGTTTTAGTGAGGAGGCTCTAGCCTTAGCTGATCTAAAATTATCGCTCAGTAAATTAACCTTACCTCATATGTTAGCACGCATTATTCTACTAGAGCAGCTTTACCGCGCCGAGACAATCAATAATAATCATCCTTATCATAAATAAAGATGGCAATTGGTATTATATAGAAATCAAGAAGTTAAGAATGTGTTTAGAGCGAGATTCCGCAGAATTTTGTCAACTGCGATTTGATAAAATTCGAGGATTGCTCCGAGCTATTAAATATATTCTTAACTTCTTGCTGAGAGAGTGATTATAAAGGAGATTTTAGTTTGCAAATTAAGCGGCTTCAGCTTTCTCAATCTGATGCGCAATATGCGCGACCAATTTCTCAATACCTGCGGCCACATTATCAATAGTTTCATTTTCCATATAAGCGGCAGTTGAAACTACATTATTATTATAATCTATGCAGATTTCTGAAGAGGGTAATGCTTTATAATTTGCGCCAAAAATTTCTAATACATCTTTACCATTAGTTTCACTACCAGCAGTTAAATAGAATTTTTTATTTTCAAAGATTTTAGCAATTAAAGAAGGTGAAATACAAATAGCGCCAATAGGTTTTCTTTTATCATGAAAGGCTCTGATAATTTTTTCTAGATCTTGATTTACCACAGCATTTTGGCCATCTTTTAATAAGGTAAATAAATTTTTTGCCACACCAAATCCTCCTGGTAAAATGATAGCAGCATATCTTTCTGGATTCAGTTCAGTAAGTGGTGAAATTTTACTGCGTGAGATGCGTGCTGCTTCAGCCATGATATTTCTAGTTTCTGCTAGAGGTTGCTGAGTATCATGATTAATCACCTCGGTTTGATTCTCGTCAGGCGCATAGCAATCATAGGCAAAACCATTTTTACGAATATATAATAAAGTTAAGACAGATTCTTGAATTTCACTACCATCAAGAAAGCCACAACCAGATAAAATTACTGCGATTTTTTTCATTTCCAGACCAAAAAAAAATTATAAATTTAATCTGCGCCTTTTTATAAGTTTTAGCAATTATTTTTTATAGCAATCATGCAATAAGTTCTATATTCTGTTCGAGAATTAAAAAACAAAAATCAGAATATTATGTCAGACAATTATCGTATTGAAACAGATTCATTAGGAGAGGTAAAAGTAGCAGCAGATAAATATTGGGGAGCGCAAACTGAAAGATCTTTACATAATTTTAAAATTGGAAATGAAACTATGCCTAAGCCACTTATTAAGGCTTTAGGTATTTTAAAAAAATCTGCAGCGCTTACTAATATGAAATTAGCAGGTCTTGAGCAACAAGTTGGTAAGGCAATTGTTCAAGCTGCTGATGAAGTTATAAATTTTAAGCTTATCGAGCATTTTCCTTTAGTAGTTTGGCAAACTGGTTCTGGTACGCAAAGTAACATGAATAGTAATGAGGTGATTTCTAACCGTGCTATCGAGATTTTAGGTGGTGAATTAGGTAGTAAAAAACCTGTGCATCCTAATGATCATGTTAATATGGGACAATCTTCTAACGATACTTTTCCAACTGCGATGCATATTGCTGCAGTATTAGAAATTAACGAAGAATTATTACCGGCTTTGCAAAAATTACATGATGCATTGCTTGCTAAGCAAAATGAATTTAAAGCTATCGTAAAAATTGGGCGTACCCATTTGCAAGATGCTACACCTCTTACTTTAGGCCAAGAATTTTCTGGCTATGTCACACAAATAAAATATGGCATTAAGCGTATCCAAGATAGCCTACCAAGATTATTACAATTAGCACAAGGTGGTACAGCAGTTGGCACAGGCATTAATTCAGTAGAAGGTTTTGCTGAAAATTTTGCCGCACAAGTAGCAACAGAAACTGGCTATGATTTTGTGACAGCCGAAAATAAATTCGAAGCTTTAGCAGCGCATGATGCCATCATTGAAGCAAGTGGTGCTTTAAATGTTGTAGCGGCAAGCTTAATGAAAATTGCTAATGATATCAGATTGCTTGGTTCTGGTCCTAGATCTGGCCTTGGTGAGATTTCTTTACCTGCGAATGAGCCAGGCTCATCAATTATGCCAGGTAAAGTTAATCCTACTCAATGTGAAGCTTTAACTATGGTCGCAACTCAAATTATGGGTAATCACAATACTATTACTATTGCTGGTTCAAATGGTCATTTTGAATTAAATGTGTTTAAACCAGTGATGATTTATAATCTGTTACAATCAATTAAATTAATTGCTGATGGCGCGGTAAGCTTTACTGATAAATGTGTTGCAGGTATTACTGCTAATCAAGAAAATATCACTAAATTAATGGAGCAATCTTTAATGTTAGTGACAGCTTTAAATCCACATATTGGTTATGATAATGCAGCCAAAATTGCTAAATATGCGCATCAACATGGCCTTTCTCTTAAAGAGGCAGCTCTTAAGTTAGAGTTACTCACCGAAGAGCAATTTAAAGATTGGGTTAAGCCTTTAGAAATGATTGGACCAAGAAAAAAATAAGATGATCGGTAGCTTAAGAGGAAACATTACTAATCTAGATTTAGATTCAGTGATTTTAGAATGTGCTGGTGTTGGTTATTTATTGCATTTACCTACCAGATTATTAGCCAATTTAGAGCTTAATCAAGAAGCGTTTTTTTTGATTCACACGGCAGTGCGTGAAGATGATATTTCGCTTTACGGTTTTAGTGATGCGTCAGATAAACAAGTTTTTTTGCAGCTTAATAAAGTAAGTGGCGTTGGTGCTAAAACAGCTTTAAATATTTTAAGCATACTTAATGCAAGGCAAATTGCTGATGCGATTGCTTTTGAAGATAAAGCTGCTTTTACGCAAGTAAGCGGTATTGGTCCTAAAGCTGCGGTCAGAATCATTAATGATCTCAAAGATAAGGTCAGTAATTTACAAGATCCAGCTGCACAATTTTCTAGTTTAGAGCTTGGCCAGGCGGCAAATCAATCAAGTAATAATTTACTTAATGATGCTTTATCAGCACTTGAAAACCTTGGTTATCAGCGTGCGCAAATTCTTGAAGTAGTTAAAGAACATGCTGCTAATGAAAATGACTTATCAGCAGTAATTAGTAATTGTTTAAAAAGCTTAGCTAAATGAAAGAGCGTATTATTAATCCAGATCAACAGCAAGATGAGGCGCAGTTAAATTTGCGTCCTAATTTACTTACTGAATTTATTGGCCAAGGAGCGCTTAAAAAAAATCTGACAATTTATATTGCTGCTGCCAAAAAATTAGAAACAGCAATTGATCATATTTTATTTTATGGTCCTCCGGGTCTTGGTAAAACTACTTTAGCGGCGATTGTGGCTAAAGAATTACAGGTTAATTTTCGTGCTACTTCTGGACCAATTTTAAGTAAGGCCGGCGATCTGGCTGCGATTTTAAGTAATCTTAATCAAGGAGATGTATTATTCATTGATGAGATTCATCGTATGAATACTCAAGTAGAAGAGATTCTTTATTCGGCGATGGAGGATTTTAAATTAGATATTATCATTGGTGAAGGTCCGGCAGCACGCACAGTGCGTATTGATTTACCTAAATTTACTTTGATAGGTGCTACTACTCGTTTGGGCTTATTATCTAATCCATTACGAGATCGTTTTGGTATTCCGCTACGTTTAAATTTTTATGAAGTAAGCGAGCTTGAGCAAGTATTATTGCGCGGGGCAGAGGTATTTACTATTGGCCTGACTCAAGATGGTGCGCATGAAATTGCGCGCCGTTCTCGTGGTACGCCCCGTATTGCTCTAAGGTTGCTCAAAAGAGTGCGTGATTTTGCGCTTTACGAGAATCAAGCTACTATTAATAAAGAAATTGCTGATCAGGCGTTAAATAATTTGGCAGTTGATAATTGTGGTTTAGATCATATTGATCGCAGCTATTTGCGTTATATTTTAGATAATTATGATGGTGGGCCAGTTGGTATAGAAACTTTAGCAGCAGGTCTTTCTGAACAAAAAGATACTATCGAAGAAACTATCGAGCCTTATCTGTTACAACAAGGTTTTATTGCTAAAACTCCACGCGGCAGAATGACAACGCAAAAAGCCCGCGATCATATAAAAATTACTATGGTATGAGTGATAAAGACTCAATTCAGTATTAGAGTTTAACTCTAGTCACTTTATAAACTGCAATTTTACTTTTCTATTTTAGAGCTTATAGTTTTAGATTTGAATTCTTCAAGTATATTGATGTAGCTATAGCGTTCACTAGTACTAAGTATATCCGGTAGCTGCTCTTTTTTTATATTTATGAAATTTTGGTCTATTTCCTCATGACCTTCTGGTTTTAAAATATTAAGGACAGGAATTATTTTATTTAGGTCATCTTCGTTTATATGATGTTCGCGTAGTGGAGTAATCAGATTGCTAAAAACCTCAGAGAATCTATTATTGGTTTTAGCTTGTTCAATAATTTCTGCAATGAGCTGATATTTTTCTTCTGCAGCATATTGAATCAGCTTTGGCAAAATTTGGTATAAGGGTTTTGTTGTGATATCTTCCTTTGTCATATTTTCTTTTGTAAATGTTGGTTAAATATTATAGTATCTTTTGAACTTTTTCATTCAAGCAACCATGACACGAATTTATAAAAAATCTTACCGCGTCTATTATGAAGATACTGATGCTGGTGGTGTGGTTTATTATGCTAATTATCTTAAATTTGCTGAGCGGGCGCGTACTGAAATGCTTAGAGAGCATGGTATTAACCAACATGATTTAGCCGAAACTGATAATCTCTATTTTGTGGTGCGTAAAACAGAATTAGATATTCAAAAAGCTGCTAAACTTGATGATTTGCTTGAGATCGAAACTAAATTGCTCAAAAAATCTGGTGCTACAATGTGGCTTGAGCAGAATATTACTTTTGAAAAAATAAAAATATGTTCTATAAAAGTGCAATTAGTTGCGGTTAATAAAAATTTTAAACCTTGTAGGTTGCCTGAATTTTGTCATAATTTGTAAAAAATTGCTTATGCCTCACCTTATAAAAATATTTTTAGCGAATCTATTAATTTATGTTGCGTTACTTGCCAGTGCTCAAGCGGCAGAGCGTGAAAAATTTGTGGTAACTAATATTGAAATTGACGAGATTGGTGATACAGCTGAATTAGCCCGTAATAATGGTGTCTTAGCTGCTAAAAGACGAGCTTTTGAAATTATGGTTGGGCGTATTTTTGCTGATGCTGGTGAGTTAGATTTTAGCGATGAGCAAATCGAAGCTATCGTGCATGCTATAGAATATCGCCAAGAATTAATCACGGATAATCGCTATAAAGCATTGGTGGATGTGTATTTTGCACCAGAGCAAACCGAGTTTTTCATTAATAATTATTTGCTGAACAAACCTTTAGCTAAGCTTAAAGTTTTATTAGTGCCTATTTATAATGAGAATGGTTTAATCAAATTATGGCAGCAAGGTAATATTTGGTTTGATAGTTGGCGCAGTGCTGAACCAAGTGAAGTAATTGAATTAAAATTACCGAGCGGTGATTTAAATGATATGATTAATTTCCGAGTTAGTGGTTTAACTAATCTTACAGCAGAAGAAGTTAAGCAGCTTGAGCAATATTATAATGTTGATAAAATTTTATTAGCAGAGCTAGAATATAACTACCAAACCATAGCAGAAGAGGTCGAATTTAAAGCCTTACTTAGCGAATTAGGTAATGCTAATAATTCTACTTTAGTTGCTAAATCAGCTGGTTTTAAATCAGATAATTACTACAAACATTTTGCCTATTTAGTAGAACGGGTGCTTGCTAATCTCGAATCAGGTTGGATGGAATATAATAGCAATCTCGAAGAATCTAAAAAACAAAGCTTTATCTTAAAAATCAAAAATATTGATGACTGGGTTGATGCTAGAAAACGTATCGAAAGCTTAGAGCTAGTTAAAAGTTTCAAAGTTGATTCTTTTGCAGCGCGTTATGTGCGCATCACTGTTGAATTTATCGAAAAACCCATAGAAGTTTTAGAGATTATGAAAGAACTTGGTTTCAAAATTTCACGTGAACAAGATAATGTCATTTTATATACTAAATAGGCTAATTTATGCAGATCTTAAGTAGGTTAATTTTAATTGCCTTACCCATATTAGCCATTTTATGGTTCTTAATTGCGGTAAATAATATTTTACTACCTTTTATTGTGGGTGTTATCTTTGCTTATTTTTTAGATCCTGCTGCTTTATTGCTACAAAAAAAAGGTTTGTCACGTACCAATGCATCTTTACTGGTTTTGATAGCTTTTCTGACTATTTTAACCTTATTCTTTTATAGTATTGGTCCTTTATTATACCAACAGCTTGCTGCTTTCATTGGTAGTATTCCGCATTATTTTAATAGTTTAAACCAGTTCGTTACGCCGCATGTCCAAGATTTTTACGAGCGTTTAGGACAGCAAAACAACTTTGATGAAACTACTTTGTTAAAACAAGCTAGCCATTATTTAGTGACTTCTGGCCAACAGATTATGGGTAATATTTGGCAATCATCTTTGGCTTTTATTAATTTATTTTCTTTAATCTTAATCTCACCAATAGTTACATTTTATCTCTTAAAAGATTGGCACAAAATGCTTGAGCAAATTAGCAGCTTATTTCCTAAAAAATATAAAACAGAAATTAAACAAATTTTTCAAGATATTGATGCAGTGCTTTCTGGCTATTTGCGCGGCCAAACTAATGTATGTTTATTATTAGGTATCTTTTATGCGCTAGGCCTAACTTTAGTTGGTCTAAAATATGGGTTCTTGATAGGATTCTTAACTGGGTTATTTTCTTTTATTCCATATTTTGGCGTATTAATTGGTATGGTGGTTGGTCTGATTGTGGCCGCTTTTCAGTTTAAAAGCTTGTTACTAGTTTTAGTGATATTAGCAGTATTTTTGCTCGGACAATTTTTAGAGGGTAATTTTGTTACCCCAAAATTTGTAGGTGATAAAATCGGTATTCATCCGGCCTTAATTATTTTTGCTTTATTATGTGGAGCTACTTTATTTGGTTTTGTGGGTATATTATTTGCAATTCCAGCTATTGCTATTAGTGGAGTTTTGGTTAGATTTACAGTTAAGAAATATAAAAAAACGAGGTTATTTTTAAATGCTAAATAATATTCTGAAAAAATTTCTAATATTAGCTACCAGCTTGTTATTAGTTTCATGTGCTACAAGACAAATTGATGCAATCAATGAGTTTGGTGTTGCCGAGCAGGATCAAGAGCAGGTTTTAGCAGCGAATTTTCCTTATAATTATGTGCCGTTAAATGCTATTTTGATGGATGCTTTTGTTTCAGAAGTACCACAGCAAGATGCAGAGGCTTTTGCTGCCTGGAAAAATAATCTACTTGAAAATGATTTTGATGGTAAGGAAGCAGAATTTATTGCGCTTGAATCTGATTTAAAAGCTAAGCTTAAATTAAATAACTCTTTTAAGTTGGTTGAGCAAAATATCTATTGTAGAGAGTATTTGCAGGATGTAGAATATATGGGCGAGAAAATCTCTCATACTGCTGTTGCTTGTCGAGTTAAAAAAGCTAAGTGGCAAGATCTACGTAGTTAGAAAATATAATATTAAGGTGTAAAAAATGTCAGAACAAAAAATCTTCACAGGAGAGTTGATGAAAGGTAAGAAAGGTCTGATTATGGGTGTGGCTAATGAGCGTTCTATCGCTTGGGGTATTGCTCAAGCTGCAGCGGCGCAAGGTGCTGAATTAGCCTTTTCATATCAAGGAGAAGTCTTAGAAAAAAGAGTTAAACCTTTAGCTGAATCAATTGGTGCAAATATAGTTTTACCTTGTGATGTTACAGATCAAGATTCAATCAATGCTTTATTTGATAGTTTAAAAGATAAATGGGATGAAATTGATTTTGTAGTTCATGCGATTGCTTATTCAGATAAAAATGAATTAAAAGGTCGTTATGTAGATACATCTTTAGATAATTTTACAAAAACCATGCATATTTCTTGTTACTCATTTACTGCTATTGCAAAAAAAGCAGCAGAGGTAATGAGTGAAGAGGGTAGCTTGCTTACTTTAAGTTATTTTGGTGCTGAGAAAGTAATGCCGCATTATAATGTAATGGGTGTTGCTAAAGCTGCATTAGAGGCAAGTGTACGTTATTTAGCGGCTGATTTAGGTCGTGATGGTATCAGAGTTAATGCAATTTCTGCAGGTCCGCTTAAAACTTTAGCAGCAGCTGGTATTGGTGATTTCCGTTATATGCTTAAATGGAATGAATATAATTCACCACTACGCAGAAATGTTACTATTACTGATGTAGGTAGAAGTGGTCTCTATCTATTAAGTGATTTAGGTAGCGGTGTAACTGGTGAGACAATCTATGTTGATTCAGGTTTTCATGTTATTGGTATGAAAGCAATTGACGCGCCGGATATGTCTATAATCAAAGATGAGTAATCTTCTTTCACGAATCTTTTATAGTTTTTATTCAGCTGATTTTTATCGCTATGTTGCAAGCAGTCAGCGTAGCTCGGGTTTTAGCTATTTAGCAATTATTATTGCGCTTACTTATTTAGTGCCGGCTCTATTAATCTCTAATCGTTTAAGTAGTTTTTCTTTTGCAGATACGCAAAATACTGAATTAATAGAATTACGTGAGATACTTGCTTCAGCTCCTGAGTTGCAAATTGCTGAGGGTCAGTTGGTGGTTAGCGATGCGGATAGTTTTCCTGTAAAATTTGCTCATTCAGCGCTTAGCAAAGATCTTTTAGTAATTGATCCTGAGCAAAATTCTTTGATAGCTGCCCAATCTTTTATTTTATTTGGTGCGGAGGGTGTTTATTTTCATAATTTAGAAATTACTTCTTTATTATTTAATTTTTTAGGTTTCGAGATGTTTCCTAAAGCGGGTTTTAATGGTGATGCTACATTTCAGCCCTATAAGGCGGAGTCATATAGTTTTAGTGGTTCAGATTTAGCTGAGTGGTTGGAAAGTTACATTAATGGTTTAGGTAGAAGCTTATTATTTAGTGTATTTCCGTTGGTGGTATTGGCGAGTATCTTTTTAAAATTTGTCGAGCTTTATATTTTTACTGCTATTGCACGATCTTTAGCGCGGAGAAAGCAGCTACAAATTACGCGTGCTCAGGCGATTAAGCTTACTGCAGCTGCATTAATGCCAGTTTTGGTTATTAAGTTTATTGATGCTTGTAGCCTATGGTCATCTAATTTACTTAAGATTCCTTTCTTATCATTATTGCTATTGGTTTTTTTAAATTATTACTTCATCAATTTCGCCTTAGATTCACTAAAACAACGTTACAAAGAGTAGGGTTGTTTTAAATAACTCAGACGGACGGCCTTTCGGTACAATTTTTGCCTAATGTCAAAAATCACTCAAGAACCTGAAGTGTTAAACCGGTTCTCTAGCGCTTTTTTATGCAAAAATACTAATATATGGTCCGAGAGAGGGTTACTTAGGAAGATAATAATGAGGTAATGATATTAATTAGATTACCATCAAGCACCTTATTAACGTCACTTTCTTCATAATTAGTACGCAAATCCTTAACCATTTGGTAGGGTTGTAGCACATAAGATCTAATTTGATTACCCCAGCTAATATCGGTTTTATTGGCATTTAGGGCATTTTGCTCTTCTTGTTTTTTACGTAATTCTAATTCATAGAGTCGTGATTTAAGCATTTTGAGTGCGGCTTCACGATTTTTATGTTGTGATCTACTGGTTTGGCATTGCACTACAATATTGCTAGGTAGATGGGTGATTCTGATGGCAGAATCGGTTTTGTTCACATGTTGGCCACCCGCGCCTGAGGCACGGTAAGTATCTACACGCAGATCTTTATCTTGAATTTCGATTGCGATATTATCGGTAATTTCGGGATAGACCCAGACGCTAGCGAAGCTGGTCATTCTTTTACCGCTTGAGTTAAAAGGTGAGATTCTTACTAAGCGATGTACACCTGATTCATTTTTTAACCAGCCATGGGCATATTCACCTGAGATTTTTAGGGTAACTGATTTTATACCTGCTTCATCACCTTTTTGTTCATCGAGTAATTCAGTTTTAAATTCTTGTTGTTCGGCGAAGCGTAGATACATGCGTAGTAGCATTTCTGCCCAATCTTGGCTTTCAGTACCGCCGGCTCCTGGATGAATTTCGAGGAAGCAATTATTGAGATCTGCTTCTTGTTGCATCAGGCTGGTTAATTTTGCTTGAGCCACTTGTTCATTTAGTGAGGTAAGGTCATTTAGGGCGGCGCTGATAATTTCTTGATCAGCATCTTGTTCGCCTAATTCTAGGAATTCGCAGATATTATTATAATCTGCATTTAGCTTATGGTAGTTTGTTAATTTTTTATTGAGCTGTTCTTTTTGTTGCAAAATTTCTTTAGCATGTTCGGGATTATCCCAAAGGTCACTAGCATTTGCTTGTGTTTCTAGAGTGGTTAAGTTTTTTTGTAATTTTTCCGGGTCAAAGACAGTCTCTAATGATATTTAGATCTTGTTGTAACTTAGTTAGTTGTTGTTGTGTTTCTGGAGATTGAGCCATGATTGTATGTTTTTTATTTTCATAAAACTTTACTTAAGAAAAAGCAAGTATTTTGGTCAAAGGGGTCAGGTCACGTTTTCCACCTATTAATAAACATAACCCCTTTGCTTTGCAGAATATTCAAGATTTACTCCAACCGGTTGGTGAGCGTGCCGAAGTGCAAGGTTACCTTCATAATTACTCAGACTCAAAC
>CAXDRM010000040.1:0-11401 GCA_963991775.1 uncultured Rickettsiales bacterium
GTAGCGCGTAACTGACGTAATTTCTCATTATAAACGCAAATAGTATCTACCCCGTGACGCAAGGTGAATAATTCTGAGATACGTTCTACAACAATATAATTACCTTCGGCACGGTAATTAACTAAACCTTCATAACCATCGCTATCTACATAGAAAATTGCTGGTACTTCGGCATTTTTTTCTGGAAATTCGAAATAAGTAAATTCGCCATCATCAAAAATTTTCAGTGGTGAAATAACATCAGGTCCAGAAAAGCTATAATTAAAATTGTAACGGCTTGGATCTGAAAAATCTAAATCATCGCTTTTAGTATCACTACTTATGATGCGTAAATTCTCAGCCAAATCATCTTCATAAACAAAATGATATTCAAAAGTTAGAGCTGGATCGTAAAAAGAATCATATTCTTTAGAGACTAAATGAATTTGATAAACACGACGATTGGTTAGCAAAGTCATATTAGTTTCAAGATTATTTGCGCGAGGTTTGATAAATAAGCGGTTTGCTGCTTCGGTTATTTCCCAACCAAGAGAATTTCCCATAGAAATCGTTTGGATTGTTTCACCAGGTTGTAATCTTAAATGTGATTGATACTTAACACTCGCATCATATCTATAAATATAATTAGGTCTGTAAAGAAAGCGTTTGATCTTACTATTTTGCGCTAAAGCTTGAGCGGTAATGATACCAAAGCCCATCTGTTTTTGCTGCGCAACAGCAATTTGCGTAGAAAGCGGAACAACCAGAATAATCAGAAGTAGGATGAGCCTCATTATCTTAACTTAGAATTTTCGTAATCTATAACAGTAAATTCTGTTAATGTTAAGTTGTTATTTTCTTTGTCAATAATCACGCCAGAATAGTTAAATTTAATAAATGCGCGCCATCTTTCTGTAGATTTCTTTTTTGCAGTTGATTCATGTGCCTCATAAATAATTTCTGCATTACGCGGCATTTCGATTAAGCTATTAAAGCGACTAGCTTGAGTAAAAAAGCTTTCTTGTTTGATATCCAAATTTACCTGTTGGATAGTTACTCTTCTACTACCTAAACCACCAAGTCTTTTAATAGGGTTGCGTAGGTCGTTATAGTCAAATATCTCTTGATATTCTTTAGCTACTTCTCGAGTAGAGTTATTAGAGATTTTTTTAAGCCTCTGATCGATTTTTAATAAATCAATACTACCTTGAAAAAATTGTTCACGCATTTCTACATAATTAACCAATAAATTACGTAAAATTGCATAGTCAGGATTACGATAAGGATTAGGCATTTTTTTAACTACCTGCTTAAATTGTGTATCCTTATTAACTAAAACAATAGGTCGGTTAACTTTTAGTGGAAACCAGGCTCTGATTTGCAAATATAAATTAAAAGAGGCAAAGAAAATAACCAAGCCTACTACTAAAATAAAAACTCTATCCGAAGTAGGTTTAAGAAATTTTAGATAGAACCAATTTTGTGCATCATCAAAATATACACCATCATCTATCTGTGCTGCAATTTTGTGATAATGCTCTTTTTGTTCTTCTGTAAGATCGTCTTTTAAAACCCATTTATGTGCAGTAGAGTCTTTGCTCATTATTCACCCTGTATCTGGCTAAAACCTAATTCACCATCATAAAGATAGAGATTTTCGCTTTTAATAAAATTAATATTCTGTGTAGCACAAATATTTAATAATGCAGCAATATCTCGGTGCGTTGCAGTTTTTTCTGTATTTTTTGCGATAAAACGACAACGAATATAATCACCAATATCACCAGTGAAATCTTGATTTGGCCAAATTTTTAAACCTTTATAGCTAGCAATTTGTAAATTTAAATTTAACTCAGCAGTAAGCTCAGCTAATTCTTCAGCTTGTTGCAGTGCAGTTTTATCTGACGCATCAATAAATAAATCACAACCTACTAAAGTTCTTTTAACATTATTTGCTAAGCTGCCGCTCAGAGTTATTTCTCTTACTGCTAAATTTTGTGGTGCAGGTGCTTTGGTAATATTGAGTTTTTCTGGCCTGTTACCTAAATTAGCAATTACTGCATCTGCAAATTCTTTAGTGCCAACTTTTTTACTGCTGAGTGCCTCATCATAAAGATCAGCAGTATGAATGCCTTGTTCAATAGTATAATTTAAAGCATTTTGAATAAGGGCAGCTTTCTCAAATTCTTCTAGGTGGTTAAGCATCATTAAAGCGCCATTTAACAAGCCAGTTGGGTTGGCAATATTTTTTCCGGCAATATCTGGAGCAGAACCATGAATTGCTTCAAACATTGCATATTCATCACCAATATTGGCAGAACCACATAAGCCTACAGATCCTGAAACTTCTGCTGCAATATCAGAAATAATATCGCCATAAAGATTTTGTGTAACAATTACATCAAACTGCTCTGGATTAGCTGCAACTTTAGCAGCTGCAATATCAATGATCATTTGTTCATTGGTAATTTCGGGATAGGCTTTAGCCACATCTTTAAAAACATTATGGAAAGCTCCATCAGCAATTTTCATAATATTATCTTTGATAAAACATGAGACTTTTTTGCGACCATTTTTTAAAGCATAGTCAAAGGCAAATTTATTGATTTTAGCGCTTCCAGATTTGGTGATTAATTTTAAAGATTCATGTAATTCATTAGTAAGACGATATTCAATGCCTGCATAGAGATCTTCTTCATTCTCGCGAATAATTACCAAATTTAAATCATTAAAATTACATTTTACAAAAGGACAATATGAAATCACTGGACGCACATTAGCATATAAACCCAAAGTTTTGCGCAAAGTAACATTTAAGCTTTTATAGCCTTTACCTTGTGGAGTAGTAATTGGTGCTTTGAGAATAATACGTGTGTTTTTTATAGTGTCCCAGGCGCTATCCGGAATACCTGCTGCAAAGTTGCGGCGATATTGTTCTGCACCGATAGAAATTACATCAATAGTAAGATTAACTTCGGCTGCTTGCATAACACGCAGCACTGCTTCCATGATTTCTGGTCCAATACCATCACCATATGCTACCGCTATGTGATTGGTTTTTGTCATAATTTTTCAAAAACGTTTTTTAAAGGGTAAATAATCAGCTAAAAATGCTAGACATTTAATTTACTATAAGAAAAATTAGTTTAAAAAAAAGTAAATATTTTTACTATTTTTTTACAAAATAACCCCAAAAAGGAGAATTCATGATTAGCAAAAAACACATTCCAGCTATTAATAAAGAAGGCTATAGTTTTATCATAATTGGTATAGTTGCAGTTTTTTTACTAGTTAATATCTTTCCAGCAATTGCTTGGTTCGCTAGTTTAATAACTATATTTATTATTTGTTTTTTTAGAGATCCAGAGCGTTCAGTACCGCATCAAGCAGGTTTAATAGTTAGTCCGGCAGATGGTTTAGTAAGTAAAATTGAAGATGCTTATGCACCAGAGGAACTAGGATTACCAAAAAAGCTTTATAAAAGAGTTAGCATCTTTTTAAGTGTATTTAACGTGCATGTTAATCGTGTACCGGTTGCTGGTAAAATTACAGCTTTACATTATCGTGCTGGTAAATTTTTAAATGCTAGTCTTGATAAAGCAAGTGTTGATAATGAAAGACAAAGCTGTGTGGTGCAAACTAAATCTGGTGAGAAAATTATCTTCGTACAAATTGCGGGTTTAATTGCAAAAAGAATTATTTGTGATTTAGAAGAAGGTCAAGAAGTTGCAACCGGAGAACGTTTCGGTATCATTCGTTTTGGTTCAAGAGTTGATTTATATTTACCTCAACAAACTAAAATAGAAGTTAGAGAAGGGCAAACCATGCTTGGTGGTGAAACTGTTATTGCTGCTTTAAGTCAAGCGACTAAAGCACCAGCTAAGCTTGCTAAGACTCAAGCTAAAACTGTAAAAGTAAAAGCTAAAGTTAACACACCAAAAGCTAAGCCAAAAAAATCTATTAACAAAGCAAAAGCAACTCCCAAAAAAGGTAATAAAAAATCATGAAAGTAGGTAATAACGAGTTCCCCTTAAATTTTCTTTTTCCTAATTTAGTTACCATTACCAGCCTGTGTTTTGGTATGTCTGCGATTAAATATGGTCTTGATCAAAGATGGGAAATTTGTATCGGATTATTAGTTATTTCCGCTTTTTTAGATGGTATGGATGGTCGCTTAGCTCGTATGTTAAATGCTAGCTCAAAATTTGGCGCAGAGTTAGATTCTTTAACTGACTTTATTAATTTTGGTGTTGCTCCTGCCTTAATATTATATTTTTGGGCTTTGGAATCTTTTCCGATTAAAGGTTTGGGTTGGGCCATTTCTTTAACTTATGCAATTTCGGTAGCATTTCGTTTGGCACGTTTTAATGCAATGCAGGGTGAGGAAAAAGAAGAGAGTTCTTTTTTTGAAGGTATTCCAGCGCCGTGCGGTGCCGGCTTAGCTGTGGTACCGGTAATGTTATCATTTGATTTAGATATTCATCTTTTTCAAAATAATCCAATTTATCTTTCAGGTTATTTACTTGCGATTGCCTTTTTAATGACCAGTGAAATTCCTACACCTTCGATTAAGAATGTGCATATTAGAAGCAGTTTAGTATTCCCATTATTATTTTGTTCTACAGTTTTTATTGCTTTGTTGATAATTAAGCCTTGGATCTTTTTACCAATCATAGGAGCTTTTTATATTTTGATTATTCCTGTGGCGATAATCAAATGTCAATTTTCTGGTAAGAGCAGCGCATCATGAAAAAGATTTTAGTAGTAAATGGGCCTAATTTAAATTTATTGGGGCGCAGAGAACCTGAAATTTATGGCAAAGATACTTTGGCCGAAATTAATGCCGAATTGCGTGAGCAGGCTGCTGCTCATAATATTGAGCTAGATTGTTTTCAAAGCAATTATGAAGGTAAGCTAGTTGATATTTTGCAAGAAGCTTATCTTGAAAAAAAACATGCTGGTTTAATTATTAATGCTGCAGCATATACGCATACTTCCATTGCAATTTATGATATCTTAAAATTATTTCAAATTCCGATTATGGAAGTTCATCTTTCTGATCCAGAAAAACGTGAAGATTTTCGCCATTTCTCTTACATTTCTTTAGTGGCAAAAAATATCTATAAAGGGCTGGGCAATCAAGGTTACTTTCTTGCTCTAGAAGAGCTGGTTAAGATAATTGAGTGATTAATTATTTTCTATTGTGATTTCTCTAGTATCTAGGTCCCTGTGGTTCGGCCCTTCGACAGGCTCAGGAGAACCAGGCTCACCAACCTGATAGCCGAATGGGCCGCTTTAGTCTAAATGATTTATAAAACATCCTTGGCCTTCGGCCCATTCGACGAGCTCAGGGGAGCCAGGCTCAGGCACCAGATGAGGCGCGAACCACGTAACTAAACACAGTTAAAATTAAAAAAACTGTTTAGAAAAGGCTGCTCAATATGTTTGTTAGACATCTTATAAATTATGGGTATGTAATACTTGAGAAGTAGTCCGCTTAACCGTTTGTAAAACATAAGTATAGATTTGGTGACGGAAATCTGCATTTTGAATTACCCGAAAAGCAGTAACTACATTAAGTCTTTTTTTCAGTAAATGTATGCCAATATTATAGCAAATTTGTAGTAGTTTTTTGCCTTTTATGGTCAGCTCTTCACCCTGTACAAATGCTCCAGGATTGAAGTCAGGAATTTCGAGTAATTTTTCTAAAATATCATTTCTGAACATTTCTCTAACTTGTGACACCAATTGCGGGTTAGATCTTTTGAACATGTTATAGAAAAGGCGGAATGGCGAGTATTTAATTGAGCGAGCTAGATAATTATCTATGCCAGCCTCAAAGGCTTTAACGATTTCTTGTGGTATGTCACGTTGCATTCCTTAACAATTAATTAGTTATATTTAATTGAATGTTTAACATTATTTTATAGAGGTGCAATCACTTTTTTATCCTGAAAAAACTCTCTTTTTAAAACCGTAAAATTAAGCCTCAAAAATCATAAAGATAGGCCGTATAAGTGTCATTATAAAAAACTAGAAAATAGTAGTAATTATGCTATTTTACTTGTCCAACTTTTGAAAATTATATTATGGGCGCTAGAGAGCTAGAAAATTCCACTTTTATTTTTAGTAGCAATACTACTTTCATCCAAGAAATGTATCGCAAATATTTGCAAAATCCTGAATCTGTTGATACAGCTTGGCAAGAATATTTTGCAGAAATAGGTGATGATATGCTTGGTCTTAGTAGCGATTTTGACAAGCATGATATGCAAGTAATTGGTGCGGTTGATCAAGAGCAAGAAGCTAAAAAAGCCAAATCTCCCAAAAAAGATCCTGCACTTTTAGGTAGCGGTTTAGAATATAAAATTGCTCGTTTAATCAACCGTTATAGAAGATATGGTCATTACAGTGCGGATCTGGATCCGTTGGGTTTAACTAAAAGAGAATTTCCACAAGTATTAAGTCATGAATTTCATGATATTAAAACTAGTGATGCGAATAGCAAATTAGAGCTTAAATTTGAGCCAAATTTTTCTGGTAAGAATGTCGCGCAAATTACACAAAAATTGCAGCAGGTCTATGCTAATAAATTAGCTTATGAATTTGAGTATATTTCAGATATTAACGAAAAATTATGGTTACGTCAGCAGATTGAAGCTGATGGTCAAGATCTACAAATTATTAATGCTGATGAAAAAAAAGCTGCCTTGAAACATTTAAATCGTGCTGCTTCATTTGAGCAATTGCTTCATAAAAAATTTCCAGGTGCTAAGCGTTTCTCAGTAGAAGGAGGTGATGCAATTATTCCGGCTCTCGAACAAATTATCTCTTTAGCTGGTGAGGCTAAGCTTGCTGATATTGAACTAGGTATGGCACATCGTGGTCGTTTAAATGTGTTAACTAATATTTGTGGTAAGCCTTATGACCAAATGATCGCAGAATTTAAAGGTGCTTCTTCTATACCTGCTGAATTTAATGCATCTGGTGATGTGAAATATCATATGGGCGCTTCTATGGATCGTGAATTTGGCGAGCATAAATTGCATGTTGCTTTAGCTTATAATCCTTCACATTTAGAAGCAGTTAATTCTGTGGTGATGGGTAAGGTAAGGGCAAAACAAGATTATGGTAATGATATTGAGCGCAATAAAAATCTTGCGGTTATTATTCATGGAGATGCGGCAATTATGGGTCAGGGTTCTGTAGCAGAAACTTTTAATATGGCTTATGTTGATGCTTATAATATTGGCGGCACGATTCATTTTATCGTAAATAATCAAATTGGTTTTACAGCGCGTCAATCTGATTCACGTTCTACGCGTTATGCGTCAGATATTGCTAAATTTATTGAAGCGCCAATCATTCATGTAAATGGTGAAGATGTTGAGGCAGTATTATATGCCTGTAAATTAGCTTTTGCTTATCGTCAGCAATTTTCTAAAGATATTATTATCGATATAATTTGTTATCGTAAATATGGTCATAATGAAGGTGATGAACCTAATTATACTAATCCTTTAATGTATCAAGTGATCAAAAAAATGCAGTCGCTTGATGAAAAATATGGGCAAAAATTAATAGCTGAAAAAATTATTTCAGAGGCAGAATTTGCAGAATTAAAGGCTGAGCGTGCTAAAGAATTAGAAGCAGCTTTCCAAAAATCTGATGATTTTGTTGCTGAAAAACCCCATGCTTTTAGTGATAGATGGCAAGGCCTAACTACTAAAGTTAAAGCCAAAGATCTCAGCAAAAAAACTGGTATTGCTAAGGCAGAGCTTGGTAAAACTTTAGAGCAGCTTTTAACTGTACCAGAAGATTTTGCTGCTAATAAAAAAATCTTAAAACAGCTTCAAGCTAAAAAAGATATTTTTAAGGAAGGTAAGCATCTTGATTGGGCTTTAGGTGAATCACTTGCTTATGCAACTTTGCTTAAAGAAGGTTATCCAGTGCGTATTACTGGGCAAGATGCAAAACGTGGTACCTTCTCGCATCGTCATTCAGTATTGCGTGATAGTAATACAGAGGCAGAATATATTCCTCTTAATCATTTAAGTGCTGATCAAGCTAAATATGAAGCTGCTGATTCGGTACTTTCTGAATATGCAGTATTAGGTTTTGAATATGGTTATTCATTGGCTAATCCGCATACTTTAACTATTTGGGAAGCACAATTTGGTGATTTTGCAAATGGGGCGCAAATTATTTTTGATCAATTTATTGCATCAGGTGAAGCTAAATGGTTGCGTCTTAGTGGTTTAGTAATGCTTTTACCACATGGTTATGAAGGGCAAGGACCAGAGCATAGTTCAGCAAGGTTAGAGCGTTGTTTGCAAGCTTGTGCTGAAGATAATATGCAAGTTGCGAATGTTACTACACCGGCAAATTTCTTTCATATTTTGCGTAGACAATTACATCGTGACTTCAGAAAGCCATTAATAATTATGAGTCCAAAATCATTATTAAGACATAAATTAGCAACTTCGACTATTGCTGATCTTGATAAAGACACAGAATTTTTACCAGTAATTAGTGAGACAGAAAAATTAGTCGCTGCTGATCAGGTTAAAAAATTAATATTTTGTACTGGTAAAATTTATTATGATTTATATGAAGAGCGTGCCAAGCTTAAAAAGAATGACATTGCTCTGGTTAGAATTGAAGAGCTTTATCCTTTAGCAGAGCAACAAATTATTGTTGAGCTTAAAAAATATGCTAATGCAGAAATTATTTGGTGTCAGGAAGAGCCTGAAAATATGGGTGCTTGGCAATATATTGACCGTCCTTTAGAAAAACTAATTTTAGCTGCAAAAGTTAAAGCAAAAAGAGCTAATTATGTGGGTCGTAAGCCTGCTGCTTCACCAGCTACAGGTTATAATTCGGTGCATCAAGCTGAGCAAAAAGCAATCTTAGCTAAAGCTCTTAGTTAGGTTTTTAGACACTAACAGCAAAAACCTTACTCTTTGTAGTTAAATAGATGGAGCAGAAGATTTTGTAACAATATTGGTATTCTTATCTCCCGCTTTTTCTATCCATCTTGGTGGTGTGTCAGGTGGAAATGAAAGTTTACATGGTTTGAACTCTCTTTCAGGACTGCCTGCATAAGATTTTGTTTTGTCACCATAGGGGCTTGTAGCGGCATTTTGATCATGTGGATTTCGCTGATATGGTTCTATTATGGTGCCAAGTAACTCTGGTGTAGAAGAGCAACCTTCTTTAATATATCTTCCAGGTGTTAAAGCATTATATGTTTGTTTTAGTTCGCTTCCAGTTGGTATTAGTCGATGATCAGGTGGAGTTGCTTTTTGAGGATTAGCTGTTTTGCTTACACCACTTACATAAGTGACATGTTCAGGGCATGCAATATCTGTTCTTATATCATGATTAAGTTGTATTTTTTGTGAGGGCTGTTTGTTTTTATAGTCTGAATCTGCTATGCTTATTACCTTGTCAAGCTTCCCTTTTACTTCTAAAGAATTTTTTACAGACTGATAAAAAGCTTCGTGATCTTCAAATAATATAATATTATTTGGTGGAGAATAATTATCTTCTTTTTTGGATAAGAAAAAATTTATGTGAAATTCTTTAATTCTATTGATGATATAGTTTTCTTTTTCTAAATCTATTTTCATACCAAAATATTGGCCTATCTCTTGTTTAATAAAGTTGAGATATGCCTCATTATCCAATACTTTACATGTGTTTAATAATTTGTCATCTCTTTCATACGGAAATTTATATGCTAGTTCTATTTTAGCTTGAATTTTTAATTCTTTTGCTAAATTTCCAATAAATACTTCTATTGAGTCTTTGCAGACACTACAATTCTCTTTAGATGAGAATGAAATAAAATATAATTCATAATTTTCTTTATTATGTTTTGCAAAAAATTCAGCAATTTTTTGTTTTATATAATCTTTGTTTTCTTTGAGATATTTTAGAAAATTTTGTTCTGCATGATGATATAGTAATATTGTTTGAGGGTTGGTGTAATCAATACCTCTATCTTCGTAGGTTCTCATATAATTTTCATGATTGTTTGAGCTATATAATATTTTGCTCCTTTGTGGCACATAATATATACTTTTTGATTTTGTATGATCTATGCTAGCTAAAGATAAAGCAAAGCCAGCAAAAGTTTTTATATTCCAATATTTAGTTTCGTATAGTTCAGACGTTTTAGTTCCTGACAATATATTATCTAAACGCCTCTGAGCACGAGCGGTTATAACATCTTCAAGGAACTTGATTCTTCGTGCACAAAACTCTTGAAGTTCACTGTTTTTTGTGTTGAGTAATTTTACCTCTAAGTTTCCTTTGAGTGTTTTTAAATCAGCTACAGTTGTTAGTTGATTGCCTTGTAAACGAGAGAATAATTTGGTGATATCATTTAAAGCAATTTGTGCATCAGAGCTTTCTTCGAAGCAGGGCTGTTTATCCAGTAATGTTTTAATAATCTGTTCGATCTTTGAAGAAGAAATGTTTAGTTTACCTGGTTTATCTAAGATCGAATGCAAAATAGCATTTTTATATGACGCACTTTCAATTTTGATTAAAGTGTCTATATAACGGAAATCCTGTTTAACTTCTGTAGTTTTCATCTCTCTCTGTAAAAAATTATATATATTATAACATAATTTTGTCCTTAGGTAAAGAGTAGTTTAGATCTCTTTAACATGTTGTTCTTTGTTAGCAAGATACTGATTAATAGTTCCTTCAATTTCTTTAGCTGCATGTAGTTCGCATCTCTCAAGATTTTGCTTAACCATCTTTAAATCATCAGGTTCTAAACGTTCTTCATCTTCTTCTCTTAGATAAGCGTAAATACTTCCTAATTTTGTGTTATTCATCTTAACATCTGCAAAGATATTAGCTGTTGTTTCATTTGAGGTTTGCTTAAGCTGTGCGTAATTATATTTACCATATAAGCTACTTTTGGATAGTTTACTGATTTGTTCTGCTAATGAAGTTTGATCTTTAATCTCATCATTTGAGAATGTTTGCATGAATAATTCGATTTTTTGTACACCACATTGAAAAAGTTGTTCAACAGCAGAAGCTTGTTCGGTTTGATTACTATCTAGGTAATTTATCATATCACTTTCAAATATATCTAAGCTTTTAAATAGTTGTATAATGGGCTGCTCATCTGGGAGATGGTCTAAAACAGTTTGTGGTCTAAAAAACTCTTTTTTATCCGTACTACTTAAAATTTTTCTAAATTTTTCAACACTAGCCGCGCATATTTGTGTAATAAATAATTCATTATATGCTTTTTTAACAGCATTGTTTTCCTGTCTAGTGACAGCAGTACTAATTGCCTCCATAATTCACCCCTTTAATTTGTTAGATGAATATTATAACATATTTTTGCTGCTGTTGCAATATGGTGAGATTTATTTGAGCAAAAACCAGATAATTT